>JBCDHN010000665.1:0-2853 GCA_038749915.1 Verrucomicrobiota bacterium
ATCGAAGATCACTCCCCACTTTCAAAAACCGCGTTCCGGAAAGATTGGACCCATTGGTTTTCTTCATACGGCCAAGCGATCTCAGATTATCGATGTTCCAGAGTGTCCCATTGCTTCGCCAGCCCTGAATAAAAACCTCTCTAGCATTCGCAAGGACGTGAAAAAACGCGCCAACTCGTTTCGAAAGGGTGCCACCCTTTTACTGCGGGAATCCGCGACCGGAGCTGTTTTAACGGACGCTCACGAAATCTGCGAGGAACAGGTTGGTAACCTCAAATTCCTCTTTCCCGCCGGCGATTTTTTCCAGAACAACCCTTCGATTCTGTCCAGCTTTGTTGGCTATGTCAAAAGCCAGGCGCAGACGTTCAGCTCTCCAAAGCTGGTCGATGCCTACTGCGGGAGTGGGTTCTTTGGACTGAGTTGTGCGTCCGAATTTGAATCCGTGATTGGAATTGAGGTGAGTGAGGGGTCGATCGCATGGGCGAAAAAAAACGCGCAAATCAACCAGATTGAAAACGCTTCCTTCATCAAGGGCTCTGCGGAAGCGATTTTCGATCATCTTGAAGAGAATTCGGGAAGCGAAACCACTGTTATCATCGACCCTCCGCGAAAAGGATGCAGCCGCGAGTTTCTGGAGCAGTTGTTCGAGTTCTCCCCGGAGGGAGTGGTCTACATTTCGTGCAATCCGGCCACCCAAATGCGAGACCTGAAACTGTTTCAGGAAGCAAATTACCAACTCAAAAAAGTGCAGCCGTTCGATCTCTTTCCCCAAACGCGGCATCTGGAGTGCGTGATCACGCTGAGCAAAGCCAGCGGATCAAAAGGTGCGTGATCTTCCCAGGACAACGCGGAATCCAACTCCGGACTCGCGCATGGATGGATTCAAAGAGCGACGGTAGGAGGAGATAAGCTCCAAGCGCTCTGCAGTTTCCCAACTTCCCCCCCGAATCGTGCCGATTTCCTGCTGGCCACCCGTGTAGTTATCGCTCACCCATTCCCAGACATTGCCGGACATGTGATAAAGACCAAAGCGATTTGGGCGAAGTTCATTCACCCAGGCGATTTTCGGGAAGGAATCATTGTAGCCCGTTATGATGGTCGGTCCCGGGCCGGAAAATTCGACTTCGCCTACCAAGGCGTCAAAGAGATCTTTGAGGCTTTCATCGGCCAGGTTCGCAGACTGGGGTGGGGGAGGCCACTCATAGCCCCATGGAAAAATTCCGGTGATGAATCCATTCCGGCTTTGGGGGGTTGAGCCACGTTCTGGAGGCAAGCCTGCCGCCATGCTCCATTCGGCATCGGTTGGCAATCGATAGGATAACCGCGAAGTCAGACCTCCACGTTCCCGTTCCAGGTCGGTAAGCCATTTGCAGAACGCTTCCGCATCTTCCCGCGAAACCCCGTGGATGGGGTGAAGATCCTGCGCCCTTTGTGGCACCTGGAGATCCGAGGAGGTTTCCTCACAAAAACGGCGGAAATCCTTCACTCGCGTCTCGGTCGCGGAAATCAGGATATCGCCTACGGGGAGAAGATTCATTCCCAGAAGATTTTCCCACGGTTTGCCGAATTCGGCCGCTTCACCCGGATCGAGCTCCGCTTTCAACTCGAGTTGGCCATCGCGCGGGATTTGCCCCTCCAGATAGAAGGGCTTGTGCCCCTCCATTCTCAGTTCATAGCTGACCGGCCCTGTCTTCAAACGCGCAAAATTCATGGGCGTTTGTCCGAGTTCTCGGCCATCGCGGGCATGAACAGTGGCGCCGCTGGGGGTAGAGGTTATCAACAGGCTTCCATATCCAATTCGCTGAACCACTACGACAAACGGCGAAATGGAAATGGAAGTTCGCCCAAATTGGATCCGTCGCTTGGGCCAATGAATCTCCTCGTCGGAAGGGAGCGAGGCCGGCCTGTAGAGGTAGTCTGAACCGACAAAGCCGGCCTCCAGATCTTTCTTCCGAAGCCATTCGGTGAACCCGCGCTGGTCGCGCGCCGATGCAATGGGGATCGGGTAGGATTCGCCCTTGTGGTTCTGCATTACGATTTGGCTCTCAAAGGCTCGCTTCTGAGCAATGGCCGAATCGACGAACAGATCCGCATGGACTGGATAAATCAACTGATGCCCTCCACCGATCGGCTTGAACTCCAACCCGAGGCTGTTCGTCCAAATCTGCCCGGGTTGGGGAAATTTCGACTCCTCCAAATCAAGATGAAGACTCGAACGCGGGTCATTCGATCCCGAAAACTCAATCGAATCCTTGCGATACCCGGTGAGAAGGAACTCAAAATTCACGCCTGAATCCGGTTTCTTGGGCAGGGTAAATGGCGTGGTTCCGACCTTTTCCACCCCGATAAACACATCCGCGCCTTCGGGCGTCGTGGTGATGTCGAAACCAGCTGGTGGCTCGGGAATCAGAATCACCATCCCCAAAAGGACGGTCGCGACTGCTCCGACGATCAATCCGGAGAGAAGTTGGCCACGTTTTTTGGCCTTTTCAGTTTTCTCGCCTCTGAGCGTCTGGGCCATTTCCAAGCCGGAAGGATAACGATCGCTGACCTTTCTGGCGCACGCTTTGCAAACCACCGCATTGATACGACGCCAGAGACTCGGGTTACTCCGATCTCGGAAGTCGGTTGGAACATCGGGGAAATCGAGCCGGTCTTTCCCGGTGCTCAATTCATAAATAACCATTCCCAGGCTGAAAATATCGCCGCTTGGAGTCCCTGCACCTTCCGGGGGCACGTAGCCTTCGGTTCCGACAAAACTGCGGTCGCCAAGCGCCGCCACCAACCCGATATCGGCCAGTTTTGCCTGATGATCGACCAGGATGACGTTGGAAAGCTTAACGTCGCGGTGGA
>JBCDHN010000666.1:0-2843 GCA_038749915.1 Verrucomicrobiota bacterium
CCGACAGCCTTCCTCCTGAGATCGTCCTGAAAGTGATGCAGATTCTTCACGACGAAATCAAGCTGCGGGAGGAGACACGGGAACTGGAGAACGCCAAACCGGCGTTGGACTCCGATGACTTCGAGGATCGGGCCGCAGATTTGGCTGATGTTCAGCGGGAACTACGTGACCAGACCTACGGAGCAGTGCAAAGCATCCAGTCGCTTCCGTTCGGAGCTCGCCGCTTTGAAAAACCGATCAAGCTCCTCACCGTGGTCTCCCAAATCATGGGAGAAGCGCGAAACATTCTTGCGAAACCCGACACGGGAGAAGAGGCGGTCGCCGCGCAAACGGAAGCAATCGAACTGTTGCTTCAAACCCGCCGCAACGATCCGAACGGAGGCGGCGGTGGCGGTGGCAGCAGTCCCGGTGGTGGTGGTGCGGCGTCCGGTGGAGCGCGTTCGGCGTTGGCTGGACTGGGCCCCGGAGCTGATCAGGATTCAAAAGTTGAAGATCGTGATGTGGATCAAAGCACCGGACGCGATGGGCGGAAATTCCCTGAAGAGTTTCGGTCTGGTCTTGATGCCTATTTTAACGAGTTGGAACGCGGAACCGGGAGTTGATGTGTTTGACTGATAGATGAATTGCCTTTCCCCAACTCCTCTCGTTCTCCACCTGCTTCACGGCTTTATCGTCGTCAGCCTCGCTTTACCATATTTCTCTTCGGCACAGAATTCGCAGAAACCGCCGATCGCGCCAACGGAGCAAGAATCCGAACCGGCTGAAGCCGAAGAGGAACTCACTCCCGAAGACAAGATCAATCAGTATTTGCATCGGCTGGCCGAAGCCCAGAAGGAAGAGCGCTTCAAACGCATGACTGCGGTGATTGCAGATATCGACCGGGTTTGCGACTTGAAGGACAGCCAGAAGAAGACCCTGCAACTCGCCGCGAAAGGAGCCACCGATAAGGGCGTGGATGGCTGGAGAACCCGGATGGATGCCTGGGTTCGTGATCGCGCCCGCCATTCCGATCAAGACATCGATGAGTTCTTGTCAGGTGTTGGCAATGTCCGATTTGGGGAATCCCGCCAATGGGCTCCCGAACGCCAGACCATTTGGACCAATTCCCTGAAAGAGACTCTGACAAAACCACAGCGCGAGGCCTATTGGAACGATCTGAAAGCCCGCTTGGCTTTCAAGCACGAATCGATGGCCCGGGTAATCGTGGCCGATTTGGACCGACACTTGAAATTCTCTGCGGAGCAACGGGCCACCATTCTAACCAAAATGATTGCCTCTTCGGAAAAGTATTGGGAACGGCTTGAGGAATGGTCGGGCGACGAGGACAACCTGCCGCTCTATCAGATGGGCGCCCTTGTCGGTGCGATCAGCAGCGACGAGCTCCAATCGCTCCTTAACGAAAACCAATTGGAAGGTTGGCAACGATATTTTGCCAGACACTCCGGAGTCTGGGATACCATTCGCGGGCGGCCGGAGCCCCAACTGGATCACTTTTTTCTAGCGCCTTAATCAGGAATGACATCATCGCACATTTATCTTTTGCTGATGTTCCTTGGGCTCACGTTAACCGTTAGCCTTCGGGGGGAAGATCCCATTATTCTGGACGGCATTGATCTGAACATCGTCCTGGACGGCGGTCCTTTCGATGGAGAGCGCCCCTCAGGCGAAACCATGCTTCCCCTCAAGCTTGCAACCGAAGACACGCGCCGGGAGATGCTCAGCTACATGAAAGGGCAAATCTCGGATCTGGAAACAGCCTGCAATCTCTCCGACCTGCAGAAGCGCCGCCTGACAACCGCAGCCAAAGGAGCGATCGACTCTTCGATGGAACAATGGGTCCGCAAAATCGAAAGCTGGGGTTGGATCGAACGCAGCGGACGGCTGGATCGCGACACCGCACGCCGGTTTCTCACCAACGTGGGAGCTTCGGAATCCGCGATCATCCGCAACAAGATCTGGATCGATGCTGTTGAATCGACTCTCAGCCCGTCTCAACAGGCGCAACGGAGTTCGGTCCTCAGCCAGCGTGCCATCAGCAAGCGGAAAAATGCGGTGCAAATGGCTGCCAACCGTCTTGCCGACGAATTGGACTTGAGCCCGGAGCAGACAAAATTGATTGCCCAGTTGATGGACGAGAAGATCGGCCGACGCCTGGCCCGACAGGACGACCCGCCGGAGAGTGTCGTCGCATTCGCGAGATTTCTCCCGATCGACGATCTGAAAACGATTTTGAAGGAGGACCAATTCCAAAAATGGGAGCAGTTGCTTGAACACGCCCCCGAAAACGAGCCTGTGGGATTTTGATGAGTCCGTTCCGAACCATCCCCTTCCTCCTCGCATTCATTTTGGCCGGGAGTCTGGCGCAGGCGCAAAGTCCGCTGATCCGATACGGAGCGAAAGTTCCTGCAGAGGTCGAAACGATTTATGAACGCGGACTGGGGTGGTTGGTGCAGAATCAGGGAGAAAGCGGAAGTTGGGAGGGAGACGGAGAGCATGGCATTACCGGCATGTGCGTCATGGCGATGATGGCTAGCGGTCAGGATCCCAACTTTGGCCGTTACAGCACTCCAATCCGGCGGGCTCTGCGTCACATGATCATGGGCCAGGATCCGAAGACCGGCTACCTTGGCGACAGCATGTATCACCACGGCTTCGCCATGCTCGGGTTGTCGGAAGCTTATGGAGCGGTTGACGACACACTCATTTGGGAGGGAAACGAAGATCAAAACCGGAGAAGGAGCATCGGAGCGGCTTTGGAACTGGCCGTTAGCTGTGCGGCGATCTCCCAGAAGAACAATCGGTGGGGAGGATGGCGTTATTCTCCGGAATCCAGCGATGCCGAC
>JBCDHN010000667.1:0-2837 GCA_038749915.1 Verrucomicrobiota bacterium
GGAAAAGTCCGCGTCGATTGAATTACTGTGGAAGCCGCCGCATGGAGTGAGGGAGACCGTACCCAATCGGGTCCTTTCGCCTGGTTGGAATCAGGAAATGCTGATGATTGACGTCCCGTTCCCGGCTGATGATCGGAGCTATGGATATGAACGGGGGATCTCTGTTTCCCGCACTTGGATGGAAGCTGTCAACGCTGGGGCGATGCAGGCTGCGGACTACGTGTTGAGGCGGCTTGATCGTTTGGCACATACCAAGGCTGATGCTCCTGACCGCACTGCTAAGATCCGTAAATTCTGCACCAATCTGACGCAAGCCGCCCTTCGCAAGCCTTTGAGCGATGCCCAGCGAAGGGTCTACGTGGATCGATGGTTTGAGAATCAGGAGAATCTCGAGCAAGCGGTGAAAAGAAGTGTGATGATGTCGCTAACCTCACCACAATTCCTTTATCCAAGTCTGGCAGCGGGCGACAAGCCGAATGATTGGGATGTTGCTACCCGGCTTGCACTGGCCATGTGGGATTCAGTGCCGGATCGAGAGCTGATGAAGAAGGCCGCTCAGGGCAAACTGAGAACCTGGAAACAGATTGAGGACGAAGCTTGGCGAATGCTCTACAGTGTGAGATCGAAAGCGAAGCTTCAGGAGTTCTTTCACCATTGGTTGGAGCTGGAAAGGGCTAGGGATGTCACTCGTGACGGAAAGTTGTTTCCGCAGTTCGGACCGGAAATGATGGCTGACCTTCGCACGTCGTTGAATCTTTTTATTGAGGACGTCTTTTGGGGTGAAAAAGCCGACTTCCGAAATCTTCTTCTGGCTGACTACCTGTATATCAACGAGCGGTTGGCTCCCATTTATGGAAAGAATCATCAAGGGCGAGGATTTACGAAGGTGGCAGTAGATCCACGGCAACGGTCGGGAATCGTCACCCATCCTTACCTTCTTACGGCCTTTGCTTATCATAACGATACGTCTCCGATTCATCGGGGTGTGTTTTTAACACGGAACATCGTCGGAATGACCTTGAAGCCACCTCCCGAGGCCATAGCATTTGAGGATGCAGAGTTTGATCCGAATCTGACCATGAGAGAGAAGGTCACTGAGTTGACGCGCAGCAAAGCCTGCATGGCTTGTCATTCCGCGATTAATCCTCTGGGATTCAGTCTTGAGAACTACGATGCGATTGGGCAGTGGCGGACCCGGGATGAAAAACTCAACAAACCAATCAACCCGGCGAGCGATTTTGTAACCGATACAGGTGAGACCATCCGGCTGGAAGGCGCGCGGGATGTAGCCCAGTACGCCGCAGGAAGCGCAGCCGGCCACCGTGCTTTTATTCGTCAGCTTTTTCATCACAGCGTGAAGCAACCTGTCGCCGCTTATCGTCCCGATCTCCCTCAGATTCTTGAGCGGGAGTTTGAGTGGAGCGGTTATGATATGAGACTTTTACTGGTGAAAATAGCTGCGTTTTCTGCCTGCCACGAAATTCAATCTGCCCAACCTCCAACTTAGAATGACCACACCGAACCGACGCCAGTTTTTGCGAAACTTGGGGATCTCCGCCGGAGCCTTGCCGTTTTTATCCGGTCTGCCGGGACTGCAGGCCGCCAGTGATCGGCCGAAGCAACGATTGATTATCATGTTTTCCCCAAACGGAACCATTCCCTCCGAATTTTGGCCAGATGGAGACGGACCGGATTTCAAGCCCAAGCGGATTCTGGAACCGCTTTCACCTTTCAAAGATCAGATGTTGCTCTTGAATGGAGTCTCCAACAGGGTCGGTGGAGACGGAGATCGTCACATGCGTGGGATGAGTTGTCTCCTGACAGGAACGGAACTGCTTCCGGGCAATATTCAAGGGGGCTCTGATACTCCTGCTGGCTGGGCGAGCGGAATCTCCATCGATCAAGAGATCCGGAAGTTTCTTCAGGGCCGAGAAGAAACGAGGACGCGGTTCGGATCGTTGGAATTTGGGGTCGCTGTACCGAACCGGGCTGATCCATGGACCCGCATGAGCTATTTGGGAGCGAACAAGCCGGTCGCGCCGATGACCGATCCCGAACAAATGATCGGCAGGCTTTACGGAAAAATGCAGGACAAAGAGAGCCTTGTCAGTGTGCTCGATGGAGTTGGCGAAGATCTCAAGCGTGTGGCGGCCAACTTAGGCCCCGAAGATCGGGCGCTGTTGGACCAACACCTGACATTGGTGAGGGAGATGGAATCCGAGCTTCAACAGACTGATAGCGATACCGAATTGGCCCATCCGATGCCGGACATCGATCCGGATATCGAACTGGTGAACGACAATACGCCGCGAATCAGCCGAATGCAGATCGATCTCCTCGTTAACGCGATGGCGAATGATATGACGCGGATCGCGACCTTGCAGTACATGCGCTCGGTCGGTCAGGCGAGGATGCATTGGCTCGACATAAAGGAAGGTCACCACGGTCTTTCCCATGAGCCCGACGGAAAGGCAGAAGCAAAGGAGAAGCTCATCAAGATCAATCGATGGTTCTGCAACGAACTGGCCTATCTGACACGACGGCTTGCGGAGACTCCGGAGCCGGGGGCCGATGGATCCATGCTCGATCACACGCTCATTGTCTGGCTCAATGAGTTGGGGAAAGGGAACTCCCACACTTTGGAGAACATTCCTTTTGTGCTGCTTGGCGGGAAAGCCCATGGCTTCAAAATGGGTCGGCATCTTCGCTTTGACAGGGCAGAGCACAATCGGCTCTGGCTTTCGGTAGCTCAATCCATGGGTCACGAGATCTCCTCCTTCGGAACGGAGAAACACTGCGTGGCTGGTCCGCTTCACCTTGCCTGAAGGCCCCAAGCC
>JBCDHN010000668.1:0-2833 GCA_038749915.1 Verrucomicrobiota bacterium
CGGAGAACTTTCCGGACTCCTGCTTCACGCGAACTTTGGCTAGAATCGAATGACAATTGGGCGCGGCAACGGCTCGCAGGCCGATATTGATTGCCGCGTTGATGTCCGCCTCCCGGATCGGTCCGAATTTGGGATGTTTGTCCGAATGGAATCCGACCCCCACAAACAACGCACCGCCAACTTGGGGATAAATCAATGTTCTCGGTTTCTGCCGCTTTAGCTCTCCTTCATCTTCTGACAAAATTGCAAATTGGCGGGCGATTTCCTGCGCCTTCGGGTTCTCTTTCGGCAATCGATCAATGACTCGATTTTGTCCACGCCGCACTTCGTTGGCTCGAAACCCAAACCGGGATGTCTCGGAGCAAATCTGGGATGAGTATCCAGGTTGAGCTTCCACCACTGGAAGCCCAAATGGCTCGCACAGCATAATCAGCTTGTCTCTCACCGCTCGGTGCGACCATTTCATGAGGCGAGAATTTTCCCTCGGTGCTCTGCCTTGGCTGAACTGATAACGGGACAAGTCTTCAATCACGATGAAGTCGACTGGCTTTCGACCAGGAATCGGTTCGTATTCGCCGTGGATGTCCCGTTTTTTTCGGTCCTTCGATGAATGCTCCCTGAGCCGCAACCCGAGCGCTTGCGCGAGAATTAGGTGCGCGGTCAGATTGACCCGTTCCTCCTTCATCCGACCCATCTTCGCCAACAAGTCCGGACACGGTTCCCCCACCTCCAAGTCGCGGGCTTCTTTGCCGGTTCGTTGCGGTGTTCCGGCCTTTCGATCAAGGCTGCGATTATAGCGTTGGAACAGTCGCCGCAAACCCTCGAGTTGCTCGATTCGGGCAAACGAGATCCCACGCTGAAAGTTGATACGCGTTGATCCGGGATTCGAACCGGGCTTGGTCTGCGCAAGGTAACCAAACGGACCGCCCTCACGCGTCTTCCATTCCCACTTTCGGCCCCGCAATGGTTGGGTGCGATTCGCGATCTCGAGTAAATTCTTCTTCAGCTTCTTTTGCCAGACATCGAATTCCCGCGCCGCATCTTTTCGAAACCCGGCCACGTCTCCTGATTCCAGCTTTTTCTTCCAAGCTTGATGGTTCGGCCAGCCTTCCAGCTCCTTGATGGTTCGCGAAATCCGGTCCGCGTCCTTATCCGGTGTGCAACTCCAACGATGATAGGTATTCAACCGTGATAGCCGTGCTGAGGCCATCCGAATGAGGGCATCGTTCAGCTCGGGATACCGGCGCGGAATCTCCTCATCCGGAGATAACCAATTCTTACACGATTCCTCGTCAAAGCCGAGTTCCTTGCCGATTCGTATCGCCTCTGCCAATTCGTCACGGGTCGCGAATCGTCCTCGCTTGTCACCCACCTCTCGCTTCACCTCGCCTTTCCATCGGGTCCAAGCGTTTTCGCCCGGTAAACGAGTTGTCCCTGAATTTTTGAGTCGGGCTGACCAGTCCCGCATCCCGTCGTTTCCAATCCAACGCCCGCCGTCACCCGGAGCGATGTGAAGTAGCGCCCAGGCTCCCGCCATTCGTTGACCAAAATCGTAGCTTAGAATGTCGAATCCGCCCTGCGTCGCTGAATTGTCGTGCCAGGAATTCTTTTTCGCCGCCGCGGTTGCCGTATCGGGCCAATGCAAATGGATCGCGTGGTCGCGAACTCCGTTGAACTGGTTTTTCCAAATCTCCGCCTTTCCCAAGGCGTCCGTTAACCAGGCGGGATCAAGGGCAACCGGAAAATTAAGCAAAGGAATGACCGAACCATCCGGTTTCACCTGCGGCATCAACGCGACGGCACTTTCAAACGACGGCTCGGCAGGTGGCTTGGCATTCAAACCCAGAGCTTCCATCATCGGTTGCAGCCATCGGCTTTCTTCGCCACCAGCCAATTCATCGCGACGCAGCCGGGGAGCCGAAAAGGTTAAAATACAACGTTCCTCGGAAATCGTGCCTTCTTGGTCCCTCGCGATACTCACCTCCACCCGTTGCCTCCCTTCCTCGTCATTGCTTAGAAATTTCACCGAACTGGAGATGTCGGAGAACATAAAAAGGCGACGGGAATGAACCGGTTCCGCTGGCGTTAGATTGATCGGCTGTTCTTTCCGCGCCAGGTCGCGATCGATCTGATTCAAATCGCACATCGCCCAAAGCATGTGCTTGGCCCGGGGCGGATTTTCATCGGGACCGTTCTCACGAATATCTTTCCATAGAGGATGGAACCTCTCCTCACACAACGTCAGAAAGAGTGGAACCGCCCCAATGTCATCCCGATGCTCAACTTGGAATTTTTTCACCACGGCTTCCAACTCCTCTTTTGTTGGATTCTCGAGCTGGAACCATTGTTCGCTGATCTTGTTGAAACCACGAAGAGCAGAACGAGTGATTCCCCAATCTGACTCCGCTTCCTGCAATTCCCCCGCAAGCTTTTCAATTAATTGCTTAGCCAACTCAAAACGCTCATCACCTTCCAGGCGGGGCGTCTTGGTCTCTTCATCGTCAGGAAGTTTATCGGAGAGCCCTAGCATGTAATCATATCGAGATCTCAACGCCTTCCGCTCGAGTTCACGCTCCTCGGTTTTCTGGTTGAATTGGTTTAACCCTTTTAACGCTTCCTTGAATGCTGCGATGTCGAATTCCTTCCAAACCGGTTTGCCCGTGGTTTTCGGCTTCCAGGCCGGAAACGCGGTAAATGCCGGGAACACATAGCCCCGCTTGCCTCGCGCCAGCTTGATCGGGTCATCGCCCAACTGAGTGAAATCGATTTGTTCTACGTTCTCTTTCTTCACTTTCGGCTTTGCCAAAAAGAGCCGGAGAATCCGAGCCGTGAG
>JBCDHN010000669.1:0-2832 GCA_038749915.1 Verrucomicrobiota bacterium
CTCAAAACACACCACCCAAAACCAAGCCTTTATTGGACTCGACGTCCACAAAAATTCGGTCTCCGTCGCCATTGCCTTCAACGACGAGCGCGATCCCGTCCGTTACGGCAAGTGGGGCGTCTCCAATCTCTGCTCCGAACGTGGTTTGCTCAAGCTCATGAAGAAATATAGCCTGACCAAAGCCCAATTGCGTGTCGCCTACGAGGCTGAAACGAGATAATCAATCGACGACGAAGAGCGGCTCATCCAGCACGTCCATACGTGGCTCGACTCCCAATCCGGGTTGGGTGGACGCCTTCATCAATCCGTTTTCGCGCTGGGGTGCTCCGGTCGCATTGCTGACACTCACATAGCTGTTGAAGTCGGTGGAGGTGAAGCGCATCTCTTCCGGGGTGCTGTGGGCGAGGTGGGCGATCGCGGCGGTGATGATGTCGCCGCCCCAGCTGTCTTCCAAGGTCATGGCGATGCCGAGATCGGCGCAGAGATCGCGGGCTTGGCGTGCTTTGGTGAGACCGCCGAACTTGCTGATCTTGATGTTGACGACGTCCATGGCTTGCTCGGCATGGCCGCGGAGAAGCGGGTCGAGTCCGTCGATGTTTTCGTCGAGAACGAAGGGACCATCCCAGCGTTCGCGAACGGCGCGACACTCCTCGTAGGTTGCACAAGGCTGCTCAATGTAGACATCCACATCACGAACGCCCTGACAGACGCGAAGCGCCTCGTGCTTGAGCCACCCGGTGTTGGCGTCGGCGACGAGAATGTCTCCTTTCTCCAGCTCGGCGGCGACGGCGTGAATTCGGTTGATGTCGAGATCGACATCGTGGCAGCCGACCTTGAGTTGGAACCGGCGATAGCCTTCATCGCGGTAGCCAGCCACCTTTGCCGCCATCGCTTCCGGCGCTTCCTGTGAAATGGCGCGGTAGAGTTGAACCGATTCGCCGTAGCGTCCACCGAGGAGTTCGCAAACCGGCATCTTGGCTGCCTTGCCGAGAATATCCCAACACGCCATATCGATGGCCGATTTGACGTAGGGATGACCTTTGAGAATGACGTCCATCCGCCGATTGAGCCGGGTCAGCTCCAAGGGTGAGGCTCCCAACAAGTGTGGCCCCATCTCGTAAATCCCTGCGCGTGCGCCTTGGCCAAAGGCTGGCAGGTAGAAAGGCCCTAACGGACAAACCTCGCCCCACCCAACGATGCCTTCATCGGTGTCGACACGAACGATGGTGCTATCGAAAACGGATACGCTTTTGCCTCCGGACCAATGATAGGATCCTTCGACCAAGGGGAGGTCGACTTGATATACGGTGAGTTTCGTAATTTTCATGGGAGATAACGAGAATGATTGGTGACTGTGTCAGGGTGACTGAACACCCCAGAGTTTCTGAATCAAATCGTGAATGATCGGATCGTGTTGTTTCAGTTCGTTGCGATTGAAGGGAAAAAAGTCATTCTTTCCAAAGTAAGCCTCGGTCGATTCGGCAAAATATTCCATCGGGTTGGACATGCCGTAAGCTTTATCCGTGACGGTTCGATTGCCATCAAATCGGGGCACTTCGTCATAGGTTCCCGAATCACGAGCCCGCTCGTAGGCGGCACGAATTTCAGCATTCCCGTATCCACCTTTCAGGATCCGATCATGATAACCATGCGCAAGTTCATGTAGCAGAACATAAGGCATCCGCCGATCTTCGAACGGAAAGATTCTGACATTGGTGATTTCGATCGCACGGGCCATGGCCGGGTTCCGACCGTTCCCCTCCAGCCATCCTTTCTGAGGATGATATTCAGCGGTACCACGTAGGCCTTCATAGGGCGGATTGATCCAGATCGGGATCTCGCGGAGCTGAGCGAGTGCGGGCTTGGGCACAGCTTCGACCACCCGCTTCAACTGGCGGTGCAAAAGCTCGAGCATATGGTTGGTTCGGCGTGACGACTCGGTGACAAGGCGATCATTGAGGTGAATCGTCCAACCGAGAATTTCGAAGGTGGCATGGAATGGCTCCACAAATCTGGGGTCGCCACTATCCCGCAATTCACGGATCAACTGAGCCGCCAACGATTTCCGAATTGCGTCGGTGGATTCTGAGACTTGTTTCGCGGCGAGGAGGTTGGTGAGCTGGTGAGGATCGTGTTGCAGATCATAGAGTTCCTCCGAGGCCCTTCGACCGAAGGCCTGAACATGCTGTTCGCTCTGGTTCAAGCGCATCCACTGTTTGGTTGGGCCAGGATCAACGTTGTAGGAGAACGCGCCGGGAACGGTTGGCCAGGGAGTTGCTTTGAAATCAAAGACCGTGCTGTCCTTATCGATGCTGCCAGTCGGCCAGTCTTCCGGCGCAAAATTTCGAACATAGAGAAACTCGTTCGTCCGAATCGCACGAGAAGGGTATGGATAAACATGCCGTTCCATGCCGGTGAGAACAAAGTCTCGACCCGGATCAATCTGACCTTCTTCCTTGGAAAGCAAATGGGTGAGCAAGGACGAACCCGAGGTGGCATCGGGAATGGCAAGCCCGGCCGCCTCGAGAAAGGTAGGTGCGAGATCGGTCAGACTGACGAAATCGGAAATCGTTCGCCCACCCTTCACCTTGTTTCCCCATCGAATCGCGAGAGGAACGCGGGTTCCCGAATCGAAAAGCGTCGCTTTGGCCCGTGGGAACGGCATCCCATTATCCCCGGTCATCACCACGATGGTGCTCTCAAGTCGACCAGCCTTTTCGAGACGTTCGAGGATCTCACCAGCAAATCGGTCCAGTTGTTGCACCTTGAGATAGTAGTCGCCGAGATCCGTTCGAGTGGTGGCGTTGTCCGGAAGGTAAGGTGGGACTTCGA
>JBCDHN010000670.1:0-2830 GCA_038749915.1 Verrucomicrobiota bacterium
CCGCCGCCTGGGCATCACCTTCCTGATAAGCCGCCCCCGCCTCTTTTAAAACAGTTCGGATCGATAGACCGATCTGCTTCTCATCAGGAGACAATTCGGCCAGAGCAAGGCTTGGTGCTGCAAGACCGACGAAGGTAAAGAGAAGGAGGAGTTTTTTCATGGGTTGGATTGGGAACCGAACAGCTTCCGTCTTTTTTTCGGAGTTAGAGAAGAAGTTTGAGAGATCACCAGTTCGACCGCATCGACGTAATGGCCGTCGAACTCGATTTGATCCGGAGGGTCATTGCGAACGTTTTCCGTAGCGGAGACTCCGATGAGGAGAAAATCGGTTCCCCGAGGAACGAGAATACTCGCCGCAACGGCTTCCCAGTTGGTCGGATCAGAATCGAGATCCACTCGGGTAATGGTTCTAGTTAGGAATTCGGCTGCATCCAGTTGACGTTCCGTGGTGGCGGGGGAGCCGGAAAATGCGACGACCTCGACCCGGGCCTGAGTGTCCGTGTACGGCCCACCGGCCACGCGATTGAACTGGGCGCGAGCGGTCACAATCAGGGGCTCGTTCTCGCTGTGGAGATCGTCCAACGCGAAGATCTGCCAACGGTTGGCGCGCTGGCTTTTTCCCGATTCGCCTTCCACCGACGTCTTTTGAAACCGCAGCATCTGGGTTCCTTCAAAGGCTGTGATTCCCTGGTCACCACTGTTGACGATCTCTGACGGGTCACCGGTCCAGCTGCCTGGCGCAGTGGGATATCCGAATTCCGGAAATGACTCCTGGTGTTCAAATCCTCCATCGAAAATGGAGAGACGCGTTGGAATAAATCTTCCTTCGTCACTTCCACTGAAGGCCCAGGCGGCTCCCATCCCAAGCGAACCTACGAACAGGCCCGCCGCCAGAAGCGCGGCCGCTTTCATCCAGGAGCGGTCGTCTCTGCGTTCCGGAGCTGGCGCCGCCGTCCAGACATCTTGAAGTGACTCGGCTTCGGCCATGTCGCGCAGCGCAGAGTCCATCGCCATGGCCTTTCGCAACGTGTTTCTGACCTCGGCATCCGACTTGAGGGCCGCTTGAAATTCGGCAAAGTCGTGAGGACTCATGGTCTCATTGCGCCAGGCCTCGATCCAGTGCCATCCTGCAGGTTCGTTGTTGTTCATGAACTGGGTTGCTGATTGAGAGTGTCTTCGATGCAACGATAGAGGGAGAGCCGGATGCGCTCGATCGTCTTGTAGAGCGCGTTGGGCGAAACGCCGACTTCTTCGGCCATTGGCTTCATCTTCTGACCGGGAGAGTGTGCGCGAAGCACCAGTTGACGTCGTTGCTCGGGAAGTTTGGCCAGGCAACCTTCAAGGGCGCGACGTTGCGCATCCTGATCCGCCATTTCCTCTTCCACCTCCTCCGCCAGAAGTTGAATGACCTCCTCATCAAAGACGAGCCGATCGCGCGCTTTGGTTCGGCGGTAATTGAGCACCTCGAACCGCGCAATTGTCGCCGCCCACCGAATGAATTCCGTTTCCCGATCGAATTGATCGAACTTCTTCCACGCGACGAGGCTGACTTCCTGCATCACTTCATTGGCATCGTCCCAACTGGGAAGCAGCGTCCGGACGAACGCTCGCAGTCCACCTTCGTTTTGGGTGAAAAGGCCGACAAACTCGCGGTAGGCGTCGTCGTTGGATGAGGGATTCATCATTCTTCATCCTACCACTGCCGACCCGTTTGGAATCAGCCTAAAAAAATTATCCTGACCATGGATGGGTCAGCGTGTGGTTGGCTGGCGAGAAGGCTCTCCAGGGCGTGAGGCTGATGGGCACCTCGCGCTGCTTGCCGCCTTTGCCGTTGACGATACGGATGATGAGGCGCTTGCCGTCGATGTGTTTGGGCTTGATGAGCAGGGCCTCGCTCATGCGTAACCCGCACTGATACACCAGGGTGAAGTAGGCGCGATACCGCCCGTCGCGAAAGGTGCGCAAGAGCAGGGCCACCTCTTCGCGGGTGAGGACGTGGGGTAGCGGTTCATCGCGCGGAATGGAGATCTTCTCCCAGACATCCCACTGTAATCCGAGGTGATCGCGGTAAAGGGTGCGCAAGGCGCAGATCGCTTGGTTGAGGGTTGAAGGTCGCAGCTTGCGATCGTTTTGCAGATGGACCAGAAAATCCAGCACCCGGGATTTGCGCAATTTTGGGAGGGAGGTTTTCGGGTAGTGATCGGCGAGTTGTCTGATCCATCCGAGGTAGGTCTTTTTCGTGCGGGGACGCAGACCTTTGAGGTGGACAAAGCGCTCGAAGTCGCGATACCATGAAAGGGTGGCGAGGTTGTTTGATGGGTTGTGTTTTACCGTTTTTTCATCGACTACAAGATGCACCACCAATCCGCCCGCCACCACTTCCAACCGCCGCGCCAGCGGCTCTGTTCAATAAGCGCATGGAGAGCAACGGCTGCCCCGCTCCGAGTTCGAATGATTTACCGTAATTCCAACCTTTATCCTGCATCGAGCGCGCGCTCCCTGTCAGCCGTGCCTCATGCTTGACGTTAGGGCTAGAAAATGAAAGCACTGAAAGCCACGATTCTACTGCTTGTTGTGGGAATTGGTCTATTTGTTTTCGGGTTATGGCTTTGGCAGGGTTACCCGATGTACAAAATCCGAAAAGAGAAAGTATCAGAAATTGAATTTTACGGCCGAATTACCGGGGAAGACGGACATCCGATCGAAGGAGTTTCATTGATTGCTGAGTGCGATACCTATCCAGAGAATCTCTTTGCCTATTTCTTTACTGGAAGCGCTGATACATACCGCGAGGAATTGATTTCAGATTCGGACGGAACCTTCGCCGTTA
>JBCDHN010000671.1:0-2830 GCA_038749915.1 Verrucomicrobiota bacterium
CGCGATTCAGGATGCCATTGAAGCGGAGAAGCTGCCCGGGGCGGTTCTTCATCTCGAGGCGAAAGGGCATGTCTATCGCCAGGTTTATGGAAAGCGGGGGCTGAAGCCGAAGAAAGAGGACAATTCAGCTGACACGATTTACGATCTGGCTTCCCTGACCAAGGTGATGGCGACAGCTCCTTCCGTGATGAAACTGATCGAACGGGGAACCTTGGATCTGGATCAAACGGTGAACAGCGTGCTTCCGGATTTTGAAGGGCATGGCAAGAAGGGCATCACGATTCGGCAACTATTGACTCACACTTCGGGGCTGCATTCCGGCTTTCCCAAGGACGATCGACCTGGAAGTTATCGGAAAGCGCTCATTCGGATCAACGAGAGCGAGCCAAAGGTCGAGCCAGGGACGGACACCATTTACAGCGATCTGAATTTCATCCTTCTGGGGGAAATCGTTCGGAAAGTGAGCGGCGATCCTCTGGCAGACTATGCGCATCGGGAAATCTGGGCACCTGCCCGCATGTGGGAAACGACCTTTCTTCCGGACAAGAGCCTCAGATCAAGAATTGCGCCGACGGAGAAGCTTGGCTTGAGCATCCTCAGGGGAGAAGTTCACGATCCAACTTCAAGGTTGATGGGAGGCATCACCGGACACGCGGGAGCTTTCAGCCAGATTGATGATGTGGTGCGGTTTGCACGAATGATGCTCAACGGGGGCGTGTTGGACGGTGTTCAGATTCTGAGGGAGGCAACCGTCAAAGAGATGACGCGAATTCATGCCGGAGGAAGAGGTCTTGGGTTCGATTTGGACTCGTCATTGGCGGAATTGCCTCGAGGAAAACACTTCGAGGTCGGAAAGTCGTACGGTCACACCGGATGGACCGGAACAGGAATGTGGATCGACCCGACCCGGGACATGTTTTTGGTGATGCTGGCGAATCGGAATCATCCCCGAGGTGGCGATGTGCGCCAACTTCGCCATGATGTCGCAACCCTTGCGGTCGAAGCGGCCGAAAATGCCACTCTGGTCAAGAACGAGAAAGGCACTCCGGGCAACGGAATCGATGTTCTTGTGGAGGACGACTTTTTGCCTCTGGCAGGTTTAAAAGTCGGGCTGATAACCAATCATACCGGTCTCAGTTGGGAAGGATAAACGACGATTGATTTGTTGCATGAAGCAACGTCCGTTGATCTCAAAGCACTCTTTGGTCCGGAACATGGGATTCGAGGGAAACTGGATCAGCCGGAGATTTCAGACGGGTTTGACGACAAGACCGGACTGCCCGTCTTCAGTTTGTATGGCGAAAACCGCAAACCTGGTCCGGAGCGTTTGGCCGGGTTGGATGCCCTGGTTTTTGATATCCAGGATATCGGCTGCCGTTTTTACACCTACATTTCGACGATGGGGCTTGCGATGGAGGCCGCGGCGGATCTCGGCCTTCAGTTTTTCGTCCTCGACCGTATCAACCCAATCGGTGGTGAAATCGTGGATGGTCCGGTGGAGATTGGTGAACGCAAGTTCACGAGTCATCATCCCATTGCCATCCAACATGGAATGACGGTTGGCGAGTTGGCGTTGATGTTTCGTAAGGAACTCGACCTGAATCTGGATTTGACCATTGTTCCGGTCGTGAATTGGCAGCGTTCCGAGCGATTCGACGCCACCGGATTCACGTGGGTTAACCCGAGTCCGAATATGCGAAGTTTGGAGGCGGCGATCCTGTATCCCGGCATCGGGCTTCCGGAATTTACCCAATTGAGCGTGGGAAGAGGCACCGAAACTCCATTCGAACACGTGGCGGCGCCGTATATTGACCCTGCGAAGTTCGTCCGCAGTCTCGATTCCCTCAATTTGCCGGGAGTGAAATTTGCATCAGCAGGGTTCACTCCATCCTCCAGCATCTTTGCCGGTCAAGCTTGCCGGGGAGCCACCTTCGAAATTACGAATCGCGATTTGATCCGCCCGATTGATATCGGATTGAGCATCGCTTCGATACTCGCCCACGCACATCCCGATTATGATTTGGAGAACCTTTCCAAGCTGCTGGTTCACCCGGAAACGCTGGAAGCAGTTCGGGCCGGGCAATCACTGGAGGAGATTCGACTGCTATGGGAAGAGGAACTGACGGAATTCCAAACGCGTCGGGAAAGATTTCTGCTTTATCGCTAGTCGCATAACGTAAGCGGTTATCGCGCCTCGAACGTTCCGTAGATTTCAGCTTTCACCTGTGCGCCCTCAAACGCGCTGATCGAAGATCCGGTTCCAAATCCGCCATCCTGAGCCGGTCCGAATTCAATCCGGAGGCGATAGTTCACTCCTTCGATGCTTTGTGAGAGGTTGAACGACTGTTTGCTCATGTTTATGGCATCGGCGCTGTCGTAGGAATCATCGGAATTGGGCGTGCTGACCAATGCCAGTGGAATGGTGATGGTCTGCTGCAGCGTAGTTGGCTCACTCAGACTCAGGTCGATGCTGAGGGTGGCAGAGTCGGCGTCACTTTGATTGAAGGTGCTGCCGTTGTAGAAACTCAGCTCACCCATGGAGAATGATTGGTCGAGGGATGAGTCAAAGCTTTTGGCTTCGAAGCTCAATGAATTTGCGGTTCCGGCTTCCTGTTCCTCTCCGCCGATGAAAATGGTGGTGTCTCCGTGAGCGAGTGAGGTCTCCTGCGAACTCACAACCGTGACCTGATACTCCAGATTCTCGCCTCCGGTCACGTTGGTCCACGTCGGTGCCAGATTTCCTGAGAAGTCGTTGGCCAAAGGCAGATAGGTCCTGCTGCGCGTCCAACTGTTGATGTAATTGTCCGTATCGAGGGAAACCGCCCGAGCC
>JBCDHN010000672.1:0-2823 GCA_038749915.1 Verrucomicrobiota bacterium
GTTACCTATGACCAGATCTTGAACACTGATCACGAATTTGGTCCGGGAGCCGGCGAATTGACCCTGGATTCGGATTCCCCGTTGATGCCTGATTCCGAAGGGCGCTACCCAATTCCGCAGCCGGGAATCAAGAAAGACCGGGAATATTGAGAGTATCCCGCAAGATCGATATCTCCACCGGCAATATTCCGACAAAACCGTCCAAAGTTTTCCTTGGACCGGCGGGGCGATTGCGGTATGGAAATTCTTCATTCTAACAAAAAGACCCACTGAAAAATGCCTCACGTCCAGTCCAACGGAATCAATATGTATTATGAGGAGCAGGGCTCCGGAGACCCTCTGATCATGATCATGGGAATCACGGCTCCAGGTGCCGTTTGGGAAGCCCACTGTGAAGATTGGAGCCAGCAGTTTCGGTGCATCATGCCGGACAACCGGGGCGTTGGGAAAAGCGACAAGCCGGAAGGGGATTATTCCAGCGCCATGATGGCGGATGATTATGCAGGCCTCATGGATGCTCTTGGGATCGCTCAAGCACGAGTGGTTGGAGTTTCAATGGGCTCCATCATTGCCCAGCAACTATGCCTGCGGCACCCTGGGAAAGTGAAGAGCGCCGTTCTCATGTGTCCTTGGGCTCGCTGCGATCGATATGCAACATCCGTGTTTCAACACATGGAAGACTGTAAGGCAAATTTGAGCCCGGCCCAGTTCATGGAGTGGATTCAGCTTCTCATCTTCACCAAGCCGTTCTGGGATAACGATGAAGCTTATGCGACTTTTCCTCAGGGAAGACAGGATGCGATGGAAGACCCTAACCCACAACCGCTTCAGGGATTGAAAGGACAGAAGGCGGCCTGCATCAATCATGACGTGATGGATCAGCTGGGATCGATCAGTCAACCGTGTCTGGTGATTGGTGGGAAGGACGATATCTTCACCCCGCTCTGGATGGGTGAGGAAGTTGCCAACGGGATTCCCAATTGCGATCGCCACTTCTATGATGATGCGGGTCATGCGTTCCACTGGGAGCAGATGGGTGACTTCAATCCCCGTGTTCGCGAATGGCTGGCCGCCCACTAATCCTCCAACTTTCCAACCAAACACTTACCAAAAAACACCATGTCCAAGATCAAATTCGGCTCAGAAGTCTACACCTGGTTCATGCAGGAAACGGGCAAAGGCTATGATAACAAACTCGACCATATGATCCGCATCGCGGCTCAGGCTGGATTTACCGGCATCGAGCCAATGGTGCTTGAAATTTCCGAGAGCGCGTTGGGTTGCTCAAAATACTGGTTAGGAGACTTTGCGGATGGCGCAAAACTCAAAGACACGCTTCAGGCCAACAACGTGGAATTGGCCGGACTGGCATTGATTTGCGCCTGGGACAATGAAGAGGAAACGCCGGAAGAAAGGGCCGCCGCCGATTTCACGATGGATCTTCTCAAGCAGTTTCCCGGAGCCATGCTGGGAACGGTGACGCTTCCGAGTGGTCGCACCAAGGACCTGCAACGGAGAAGGCTGAACATCGCACGAAACGTGAACAACGTGTCGACTCGTGCCGCGGATATGGGAATCAAATGCTCGTATCACCCGAACAGTCCGCCGGACTCCCTGGTTCGGACTCAGTATGACTATGATGTTGTGCTCAGCTCCCTTGATCCGTCCGTAACGGGATGGACTCCTGATGTTGGCCACATCATCCGCGGCGGAATGGACGTGATTGAAACGCTGAACAAATGGCAACACCTTGTGAACCACATTCACTACAAGGATTTCTCCGGAAATGGACCCGAGCCTTGGGCGCAAATGGGAACCGGCAAGCTGGACTTTCACAAGATCACCGAATGGCTGACCCTTCGAAATTACGAAGGTTGGATCATTTGTGAGGACGAGGCTCATGGTGCTGTCGAAGATCCTGATGGCATCACGCTGCAGAATGGTCAGTGGTGTAAGGATAATCTCTACAAGCTGGTTGACTTGGAGTAATCGCCGACCGGTCATCAACTCTCTTTGTTGGCGTTGACGTCGGCATCAATCGGGGATGCGCCTACTCGATTCTCGATCGGGAAGCGTCCATGATCGACAGTGGATGGTTTGCCCGAGAGTTGCCGTCCCAGCTGGTTGATCTGATCCGAAAGGCGGAGTTTTCCGCGATTGGAATCGACGCCCCGCGTTGCTCCGTGCCATCGCCCCGGCCCTGGTTTTGGGATGGTTCCAAACAGTGCTGGCGAAGGCGTTCGAAGGAACGTGGAGCGGGCCGCCATTGTGAAGTGGTGATCAAAGCTCACGGATTGGGAAATCCGCAGTGGTCACCGCTGGAGAGTGACGAAATTCCACCCTGGATGAACCTTGGTTTTGAGCTGTTTCAGGCCTTTTCCGTTCTGGATCGCGTTCGGGTGGATGAAGTGTTTCCAACGGCAAGTTACGCCTGTCTTTCGGGAAAGCAGAGTCCACAGCTCCGCATTGATCTGTCCAGTTTTAAGCCGGGGCCCAAGGATCTCCTCGACTCGAGCGTCGCGGCTCTGACGGTTCGGGAGTTCGTCCAGGGGAGGGGCCAGGAAGTTGGTGGAGGCGACGGGTTGGGATCGATTGTCTTGCCGAGAAAGCTCGATTCGCCGATCTCCAAGGTTCTGCAATGGCCGGATTCGTCAGAATGAGCCCGATGAGTCGAAAAACCCGGCCCTCTCGCGAAGGCCGGGTCCACTCTTCTATCGTCGGTTAGTTGAGGTATCCAGCCGTAGTTTCCGCTGGACCCCAATTAGTCGAGCTGTCAGAGAAGACCTTACTCTGAGGATGGCCAATCGTGCTTGGTCGCTTTGA
>JBCDHN010000673.1:0-2818 GCA_038749915.1 Verrucomicrobiota bacterium
CGCGAACGCGGGGCCAAAGAAAGTAGATCTAGAGAGCATTAACATTGAATTAGTGACAAAGATAGAGCCGCTGCTACAGGCGGCTGAACCATCTCCACCATCCCAAATCGACCTACATGCGATCCGGCATTTTCGGATCAACCCGAAAGCCACTCTAGTGACGGTTCAGGAAGGAAACAAACTCATCGCTCATGGTCCGATCATGGCCAGCCAAGCCCGGTGTGCCAAGTGCCACGACGTTGAACAGGGTGACCTTCTCGGACTGTTTCGTTACGAATTTCCCACTTTGGATCCCGATTTCGCGGCAAGTCTGAGCGAACTCCGGTCCGGATGGGTTCCATTTCGACGGCCGTTCTGATTCGTCACGGTCCCAGACAGTTTTGCGTTTATTCAAACGCAACCTCCCGGGACTTCCGGAGTTTATGCATCAAACATGCAAACTCCAACCTACGCCTTATCTACAATCCTGCTTGCCGGGAGTGGAATCCTCTCCGCGCAGGATGCAAAGCTGTCCCAGGAACAGGTCAACTTCTTCGAATCGAACATCCGGCCCGTCCTCGCGGATGCCTGTTACGAATGTCATTCGAACGAAGGCGGGCGAGTCAAGGGCGGGTTGGCGCTTGATACGAAACAGGCGCTGTTGCTCGGGGGTGACAGCGGGGAAGCCGTGATTCCAGGCGATGCGGAGGAAAGTCTGCTCTGGATTGCGATGAGCTACACGGATGCGGACTACGAGATGCCACCGAAGAAGCAGCTTCCGGCCAATATCGTAGAGGACTTCAAAACGTGGATCAACATGGGGGCTCCCGATCCGCGGGTAACGGAAGAGGTCTATGTGAAGTCCGAGATCGATATCGAGGAAGGGAAGAAGTTCTGGTCCTTTCAAAAGCCGCAGCTCAAGCCGGCTCCTCCGGCTTCCAAACCCAATTGGGCGAAGAGCGAGATTGATCGTTTCATCCTGGCGACGTTGGAGGAGAAGGCGATGACGCCAGCGCCCGATGCCGATCCGGAGACGTTGGTGCGCCGCTTATTCTTTGACCTGATCGGGCTTCCTCCCTCCCCTGCTTCTCAAAAGAAATTTCTCGACCACTGGAACACCGATCCCAACCAGGCAATCGAATACATCGTGAGCAAGTTGCTGGCCAGCCCGCAGTTTGGAGAACGCTGGGGACGGCATTGGCTTGACGTGGCTCGTTATGCCGAATCGACCGGGAAGGAGACAAACATGGCGTTCCCTCACGCGTGGCGGTATCGCGATTTCGTGATCGATTCGTTCAATGCAGACAAGCCGTATGATCGATTCCTCAGTCAACAAATCGCCGGAGATTTGTTGCCGATCAAGACCGACGCGGAATGGCAGGAAAACCTGATCGCGACCGGCTATCTGGCAATGGGGACGAAGGGATTGAACCAGGACAACAGTCGTCAATTCCAGATGGATGTGGTCGACGAACAGATCGATACGATGACGCAGTCGATCCTCGGGTTGACGGTGTCCTGCGCTCGATGTCATGACCACAAATTCGATCCGATCCCGACCTCCGACTACTATGCCCTCGCCGGGATCTTCCTGAGCACGAATACGTATTTTGGCACGGTGCCGAACGCACAGAACAAACGGTCTTCCGATTTGTTGCTCCTCCCGATTTCAGATCCGTTTGGAGATCATATTCCAGCCGAGCAAGTGGCCGCGTTGCAGAACCGAATGACGGAGATGAGGCAGGAAGCGACCGCGCTTCGCAACTCGAGAAACAGCCTGACCGGGAACGCGGCAGGCGAGGCGTTTCAACAATCGCTCCGGCTTCGCAACCAGATTCAGGTGCTGCAGGCGAAGTTGGATGGGATTGGAGAAGGAGGTCAACTCAAGTCCTTTGCGATGGGGGTCCAGGCAACGGCCAAACCAGTGGATGCCGCGGTCTTGATTCGGGGAGAAGTGGACAAGCCAGCCCAGACGGTGGAACGCGGGTTCGTTCAGGTTCTTCATCACGAGTCCACACCTTCGATTCGACCGGATCGAAACGGACGCCGGGAGCTGGCCGAGTGGATCACCTCCAAAGACAATGCACTGACGGCGCGGGTCATGGCGAACCGCATTTGGTTGCATCTCTTTGGCAAGGGCATTGTGAACACGCCTGACAATTTCGGGGTCACGGGTGAGGCGCCGACTCATCCTGAGCTGCTCGATCATCTCGCCATTCGCTTCATGGACCTGGATTGGTCGGTCAAGTCGCTGATCCGGGAGATCGTTCTTTCGCGAACTTACCAAATGAGCTCGGAATTCGATTCGGCCGACTACGCTCAGGATCCGGAGAACAAATATCTGTGGAGAGCCAACCAACGACGCCTTGACGCGGAGGCGATTCGCGATTCGATGCTCGCGGCCAGTGGGCGCCTCGATTTGACGCGCCCGAGAGGTTCGCCCATCGCGGAAGTGGGTGATGTGAGGATCGGGATTCGGATCAACGAAGATACCCTCAACCGGCCAGAGGACTTTCGTTCCGTCTATCTTCCAGTGGTACGCGATGTCGTCCCCGAAGCGCTCAATCTCTTCGATTTTGCAGAGCCGGATGTGGTGCGGGGAACCCGCGAATCGACCAACGTCCCGTCTCAGGCGCTCTACCTAATGAACAATCCGTTCGTGATCGATCAGGCGAAGGCCATGGGACAAAGACTGATTCAGAACTACTCCACTCCGATCGAACGAGTCCGAGCGGGATTCCAACAAGCCTATGGGCGCGCCCCTACCAAGGCCGAAATGGAGAGCACGGCGAAGTTCTTCCGAGCCTTTGCCAAAGACCGGTCGCCCGAGACCATGCAA
>JBCDHN010000674.1:0-2817 GCA_038749915.1 Verrucomicrobiota bacterium
CGTCTGCCCACCACCTTAACCAAAGGACAAAAGCAATGCCGGTCTGCGCCACATACATCGCTTCAATCTCGGCCATTCGCCCTTTATCAAGGACGCCAAAACAGCTGAGAAACAATAGGGCAACCATGGTGGCTCTCCAGACTCCGAATTGTTTCTGCAGAGCAATCACCGTAATCACCGAGAAGGCGAGCAGCCAGAGAATGGATGGGACTCGAGCCGACCAGACCTTGTCTCCGGTAATGACAAAGGCTGCAGCGATGCTCCAGTTAATCAGCGGGGGCTTTCGGCTGTAAACCTCTCCTCCGACTCGCGGAACCACAAAATCGCCATTTTGCAGCATGGTCCGTGCAGGCAGGATGCGGCGGGGTTCCTCGCCTCGAATCTCGTGAGATCCAAGGTAGGGAACATACATCGCAAACCATAAGACGGTCACCAGTGCAATCGCGTGCCAGAGTCTCATTCTCGGGGCCGGTTTTAATCGAATACCCCGTTGTCGTCCAGTGGAAGAAGCTCGAAATGGGGCGCCAGATTTTGCGAAGCCTGTTAGGACTGGAAACACTCGATTCTACTTGCGAAGAGGATGATTGTCAGACAATCTTACGAAGTAGCTCTCCTCCCCGTTATGCCAGCTTCTTTCATTCCTTCTACCATCGGCCTCTCTCGGGAGCCGAATCCTGCTCAATCGCAGCTCGAGAAATCCATTCAAGCCCGTGCCCGAGACATTTTTGCGGCGATTGAGGGCAAGAAACCTTCGGTTTTCGATTCCAGCCAATGGATGGGAAAACTGATGAATTGGGCCATGAACAAGCCCGACTTTCGAGTTCGTCTTTTGCGATTCGTGGATGCTTACCCAAGCGTAACGAGTCCCACTCAACTACATCGTCTGATCCAGGAATATTTCGTGACGGACAGCGGTGATGTTCCGACCTTTCTCAAGCTGGGGGCCCAGACCAGTGGATTGGTGGGGAAGGTTGGACATTCAGTGATGAACCATGCGATCCGGAAGAACCTGGAGATGATGGCCTATCAATTCATCGTCGGTTCGGACGTTGGAGAGGCCATGCAGGGCGTTCAAAAACTGCGCAGCGAGGGATATGCGGTCATTCTGGACCTCCTTGGTGAGGCCGTGGTGACGGAAAAAGAAGCGGAAGCGCATCTCCAGACTTATCTCGCAGTTCTGGACCAAGCCAGCGATCAGCAAGGGCATCCTCTTGGAGCGAAAGAAGGCTCGAATCCAAACCTCGATTGGGATTCCGCTCCTTTGGCCCAGATCTCCGTTAAACCGAGCGCTCTCTACTCGTTGGCCGATCCCAAAGACTTTGAGGGATCAGTCGAGGGAATTCTGAAGCGACTGCGCAGGATTGTTGAGAAGGCACAGGAACACAATGCCGCTGTCTGTCTGGACATGGAGAGCTATCGCTTGAAAGACATCTCACTTGAGGTCTTTCGCAGGTTAAGGAGCGAGAACCCGGAGTTTGAGCATCTGGGAATTGTTTTGCAGGCCTATCTTCGCGACACCGAAGCGGATTTGCGGAACCTGCTGGGTTGGATGCGTAGCAACCATCTGCCTTCCGCGATCAGACTCGTGAAAGGTGCTTACTGGGACTATGAAACGGTGATTGCGGCCCAGAACGGATGGGCGAATCGCGTTTGGGAGCAGAAACAGCAAACCGACGCCAACTTTGAGAAATGCAGCCGCATTCTCCTCGAGAATAGCGACATCTGCTACTTTGCCTGTGCTTCTCACAATATCCGATCCATTGCTGTGGTTTTGGAGACGGCTCGGGAAATGGGAGTGGCACCCGAGCGATTCGAATTCCAACTTCTCTATGGCATGGCGGAGCCTGTTCGAGACGCAATTCGCGATATTGCAGGCCGCGTCCGACTTTATGCTCCGTTCGGTGAGCTGATCCCGGGAATGGCTTATCTGGTTCGTCGCATTCTGGAGAACACGGCCAACCAGAGTTTTCTGCGGGCGACTTTCGGGGCTGAAACCGACATGGAGCTCCTCTTGAGAGACCCGGTTGAAGATTTGCGAGAGTCTCCTCCAACTCCAGCCCCTTACTCAGATCGGAGATTTCAGAACGAGCCGGTTGTCGATTTTACGAACGAAGCGAATCGAGTCAAAATGCGGGAAGCAATTGATTCGATCCGAGCTTCCAGATTGGGACGTGAGCATTTGCTCATCATCGATGGAAAGAGAGTCGAAACGGAGAACTTTGCGACATCGACCAATCCCAATCGGCCGACCGAAGTCATCGGGCGGTTTTGCACAGGAACGAAAGAAGAAACGCGACGGGCGATCGATTCGGCCAAAGCTGCTTTTCCCAATTGGAAGCGGATTGGGGTTGAGAAACGTGCCGCTATTCTGAGACGGGCTGCTGATCGGTGTGGCGAACGCCGTTTCGAGCTCGCTGCCTGGGCCGTTCTCGAAGTCGGAAAGCAGTGGGACGATGCCTGTGGCGAGATCGATGAGATGATCGACTTCTTTCGCTACTACGCCCAGGAAGCTGAACGGCTGAGTTCCTACAACCCGTTGCTTCAGATGCCGGGGGAGTCGAATGCGCTGTCCTATGAACCGCGCGGTGTTGCCGCCGTGATTGCGCCCTGGAACTTCCCATTTGCCATCAGTGCCGGCATGATTTCAGGCGCGTTGGCAACTGGGAACACCGTCGTATTCAAGCCATCGAGCTTGTCAGCGATCACTGGTTCGATTCTCGTCGAAATTCTTGAAGAGGCGGGACTGCCAAACGGCGTTTTGAATTTCGTTCCCGGGGCGGGGCGGGAGGTTGGGGCTGAACTCAATACCCATCCTGA
>JBCDHN010000675.1:0-2808 GCA_038749915.1 Verrucomicrobiota bacterium
GAGGTTGAAGCTTTGAAAGACGAATCCAATCTTGCGATTCCGCAATTCGCTCTGTTGATCATCGCCCAGCGTGGAAACGTCCTCACCATCAAAGAGAATTGTTCCGGAGGTCGGCTCGTCAATCACCCCCATGAGGTGACAAAGGGTCGACTTTCCAGACCCGGAAGGTCCCCAAACCGCGACAAAATCTCCTCCTTCGATGGAGAGATCCACGCCCCGCAGCGCTTCAATCTGAGTTTCGCCAAGTTGATAAATCTTTTTGGCGTTCTGAACTTCAATCAATGCCACGTTTTCGTCGATACTTGCAGTGGTTGCAGGGAAACAATCCAAGTCATCACCTATCTGGGTGAGAGGAGACGCGACTCTGAAAGATCGACGGTGATGGGGTGAGCGGTTGCTTGGGGTCCGGACTCCTCGCGAACTTCGTCGCGATTCACTTCAAAGACGATGGAAATGGCATCTGCCAAACCCTCCAGGGCAGCCTGTGGGGTGTCAGCTTCGACTTCAGTTCCTGGTACTTCTGCACAACGTGCTACATACACGTCGCCCTCGCCTGGCTCGAGGATAGCGGTGAATTGGCCTCGCATAACTTAAAAACTGGGTGTTGAGATTCGCCTCGCAAACCGAACGCAGGGCTCGCGAAACAGAGTTGGGTTGGGTCAAGATTCGGTATCGGCCGGAGCATCCGCTGGGACGGAAGCTTCCGGTTCAACCTCTTCTTCAGGAACTTCATCAGAAGCTTCCACCGGAGGCGCCGCCTCAATGGTTTCTTCTTCTGGAGCTCCATCGCTAGTCAAAGTATCCGTATCCGCGTCTGAAACCAGTCGCTTGACCTGATTTATTCGCTGCTGCCACATTCCCATCCACGCGTTCCCAGGGAAGTCTTGCTGGATTGGTTCGTAGATGTTTCTGGCCTTCTCGTAGTCACCTTCCTGCATCGCCAGATCTCCCAAATGGATTTGAGCGAGGGGAGCAAGATCTGACTCCCGGGCAACTTCATTATAAAAAGACGCCGCCTGAGTCAGGTTACCGGCATCCTCAGCCATGCGCCCCAAAACGACCAGAGCCTGATCAAAACGCGGATGTTCCCTGAATTGATCGCGGAATTTCAGCAGCGTGGCCTTGGCTGCATCCGGATCTCCATCCTCCTCTTCAAGCTCAGCCTGTTTCAGCAGCGAGTTGCCGGCCACCACCGTGCCAGGAAACTGGTCCTGGATCTTCTTCAGATCATCGACGGTCTCCGCCTCCGAGTAGGCATTTCCCGCATCGAGCATTTTTTCGGAATTGAGCCCGCTGAAAAGAATCCATGCACTGGCCAACGCCACAATCCCCGCCAACGCCAGAATGATTCCCGCCTTGTTGTCTTCCACATACTTCTCAACAGGCGAAGGGCCCATGGCCTTTGCCAATGGAGAGTCGGGTTCAGGTTGCTGCGTATCCTCAGGTGTAGCCATTGCTAAGAAACTTGGTCTTGGTGCCCTAGTGTCGAGCGCGGGGTGGACTGTTGCCCAGTTTCTCCGCTCGTCAACCTCCCACCGCGATTCGTGCCTCTTCCGCCAGTGGCGTGCTGAGGTAACGCTCTCCGGTTGAGCAACCTATGGTGACAATCAGCTTTCCTTTGTTCTCTGGGCGACTGGCAATTTCGAGAGACGCCACGACGTTGGCTCCCGTACTGATCCCCACGAGCAGGCCTTCCTCCTTCGCCAAGCGACGAGCCATGGCGAAGGCATCATCATTCGAAACCTTCAAACACTCGGTAACTTCATCGAGGTGAAGGTTGTTGGGGACAAATCCGGCTCCAGTTCCCTGAATTTTGTGAGGTCCGGGAGTCAGTTCTTCTCCGGCGATCGTCTGGGAAATGACCGGCGAATCCTCCGGCTCGACCGCGATCGCCACAAAGCTGGGCTTCCTCGGTTTGATCACCTCGGCGCATCCCGTAATCGTGCCTCCGGTTCCCACTCCAGACACGATAAAATCTACTTCGCCATCAGTATCGCTCCAAATTTCTTCAGCTGTCGTCTTGCGATGGATTTCGGGATTGGCCGGATTGTTGAATTGCTGGGGCATCCACGAATTGGGCGTTTCCGCCAGAATCTCTTCCGCCTTTGCTATCGCTCCCTTCATTCCCTTCGGTCCGGGCGTCAAAATCAGTTCGGCTCCGAGCATGGAAAGCAACGTGCGGCGCTCAAGGCTCATCGTTTCCGGCATCGTCAAGATCAGCTTGTAGCCCTTTGACGCCGCAACAAAGGCCAGAGCGATCCCGGTATTGCCGCTGGTGGGCTCCACAATCACGGTATCTTTCGTCAACTTCCCGCTCTGCTCCGCCTCCTCAATCATCGCCATTCCAATGCGGTCTTTGACGCTGCCCAAAGGATTGAAAAACTCGCACTTCAACGCAATTGTCGCATCAACTCCCTCGGTCACTTTGTTCAACCGAACCAGCGGCGTGCGACCGACGGTTTCGACAATATTCTCGTAGATTGGCATGGTGGTCTGGGTTTGGGGTCTGACAGTTTCCCTAGCCCCGAACCACGAAAGTGACAAGCGAGTTTTGGAAAGTTCGGAACGCGACAATTCCGTTTGATTCCGGTGTCGGGAAACCGTTCCATTCCCCATGCCCGATCTCCTCGACACAACCTCTCTTGAAACTGCAATGAAGAAGATTCCGGGTTGGGAACTTCAGGATAAGGAGATTAACCGAACCTTTGAATTCCCGGCCTATCTCGACGGCATTTCGTTCGTCGACCAAATTGCCAAACTGGCCGAGGATGCCGACCATCATCCGGATATCGACATCCGTTGGCGGAA
>JBCDHN010000676.1:0-2798 GCA_038749915.1 Verrucomicrobiota bacterium
CCAGGAATGTCGGCTCCCGGCCCACAAATGGCGATCGGGCTCTCCGTCAACGCCTTCTGCTGGTCGCGGGTCAGCTTGTCGAGCGTATCCCAGATGTGCTGCGAGAGGCGAAGCAGGGAACTTGGAGGCTCTTCAGCACTGAACTCCAAGGAAATCGGGCCGGTGGTATGAACCGAAGGGCGTGGATGTCCTTTGTCCTCGGCAAGTCGACGAGCGCGGATGTCCATTGCCATGTCTTCGAGGCCGAGAGGCTGGGTGGTCGCAGCGAGAACTCCGCCGAGAACGATGACTTCAAATTCGAACCAGTCGCGGTCCAGAGAGAGAACGGCGCGAATCTCAGGGCGCTCAACTTCCCAACCCATGCCGATGGCGCAGGCCATGGCCTGATCGATGAACGTCACTTCACGAAGGCTGCTGTTGAGCACACATTCCCGGATGTAAGCGCGACCCGCAGCGTGATTGCGAAGGGCAAAAGAAGCACGTGGGCGAGTCAATTTGAAGCTGTCCGAATGATCTTTGGCCACGAGGCTCAAGAATTCGGCAAATAACTCGGCATCAACCGGGAAACCTTCCGTCAAGAGACGAACGACTTCGATATTGTTGGGAACGCGGCCCCACATGTCGCGAGCTTCATCGCCCCAGGCGAGGATCTTACGGTCATGTTTGGAGAGGGTGAGGTAGGCAGGATAAATAGCCGGAGCGTCTTCGTCGCGAGTCAATACGTGTACCGCATCGTCGGAGAGGGTAACAGCAAAGTCTGGTGCAAGAATTTTCATGTGAGTTGGGTTGGATAGATGACTTGGGTAGCGGCTCTTTGTTGTAATGAGCCTCTTTATTATGGTAATTATATCCAAGGTGATAATAATATCAAACATGAAAATTACTTTTTATAAAATTTCCATAATTTGCGACTCTTCCCCGTGGAAAATCAGGGCTTCAGCCGCCTCGCGATTGCCGATTGACGACTTCATCGACAAAAACCGGGTGATTTGCCACCCGCTCCATCGCCTCTGACAAAAGCGATTTTCCCGGCTCCCGATTGTGCCAGGTCGAAACCCCGGATGGATGAGGCAGGGGAATCAAATCGAAGCGATGGCCGAACTTCTCCAGGGAATGCATCCCACCAATCACCTCTGTCAGCTTCCCGAACTTAAGAAACTGTGAGATGGCGAGTTTCCCAATTGGAATCACCAATTGAGGCTGCAACAGATCAAACTCAGCCTGCATCCACCTGGAGCAATTCTCGATTTCAACGCCGTCAGGCACGCGATCACCGCTTCCTTTGCCGCTCTTTCCGGGAAAACAGCGGCAAACCGCCGCAAAGTAGACCCGCTCACGAATCCCGGCTTCATCAATGCCGGACGCTGCTTGAAACCACTTGAAGAGGGTCTTTCCTGCGGTCCAGGCAAAAGGACGCTGCAATTCTGGCTCCCGGACTCCCGGAGCCTGCCCCACAATCAACAACCGGGTTTTCACCGGTCCATTGGCAATCGGTGGCGCATGCATGTTGGCACAGCGGCGACAGGCACGGAGCGCCGTGAGATGAGATTCCAGCGATTGAGCCAGCGAACTACTAGCCATCGGCGGAAAATCGGTTCGTTGTCATCCGGAGCCTTTCGAAGGATCTCTCCGATCCTTATGGGAACGCCGTGTGTTCCTCAAACAGTCGCCCGAACACGCGAGTTGCGTGTCATTTTCGACTGCGTAGTGAATGGACTTCCGCCGGTTGTTACTCTTGCTCGTCAGACTCTTCTGCTTCGGCTTCGGCTTCGGAATTTTCTTGAAGAGCCTCCTTGGCTGCCTGCGCAGCTGCATCACCACCGGCAATCACGGCTTTTTTCGCTTTTTCAGCTGCAGCCTCGGCATTCTCGAACAATTCCGAGGCGGCCTCCTTGGTCTTTTCGCCCGCTTCCTTGACGGCTTCTTTCACCGCATCTTTGGTGGACTCGTTTTCGGCTTCAGCCTCCTTTTTACCGCAGCTTCCAAGACTCAGTCCGAGAAGAGCGGCCGCAAGAATGAGATAAGAGGATGGTTTCATCAGCATAGTGGTCAGGTTAGGGTTTCTTCAAACAGTAGTCCAATTTTCGAACTTGCAAATACGCTTCGGAGAAATTTCCGGCAGCCCGGGGAAAGTGTGTTATGCTGCGCGCCCGGTGTTCAGTAACCAGTAAGTCAGTGGACCGCAACGAGAATGCCGGAACTACCCATCCCGCTTCTTCGTTCACTGAATACTGGTTCCTGCCTCACTGAAATTTGATTACTGAAACCATGGGTCAAAATCTCTTCGAAAAAGTTTGGGACGCACACAAGGTGCGCACCCTCTCGAACGGTCAAACGCAGCTCTTCATCGGGACCCACCTGATTCATGAGGTGACCAGCCCTCAGGCTTTCGGAATGCTTCGCGACAAGGGCCTCAAAGTCGCCTACCCGGATCGCACCTTCGCCACGGTGGATCACATTGTGCCCACGGATCAGCGCGAAGAGCCCTTCTCAGATCCGCTCGCAGACGGAATGATCAAGGAATTGCGCAAAAATGCCGACGAATTCGGCGTCACCTACTTTGACATCGCCAGCGGCAAGCAGGGAATCGTCCATGTGGTTGGTCCGGAGCAGGGCATCACTCAGCCCGGAATGACCATTGCCTGTGGGGACTCTCATACCGCAACTCATGGAGCGTTTGGAGCGATCGCTTTCGGGATTGGCACGACACAGGTCCGTGATGTGCTCGCCACTCAAACCATGGCGCTGAGCAAACTCCAGGTCCGGCGCATCAACGTCAACGGAGAGCTTCCTCCCGG
>JBCDHN010000677.1:0-2785 GCA_038749915.1 Verrucomicrobiota bacterium
TTCCTGTCATGAACAGACGATTGCGCTTCTGACCGCCAAAACAGACGTTGGAACAAATTTCCGGAAGCTTGATCTGCCCGATTCTCGTTCCGTCCGGAGCAAAGACGTGCACCCCGTCATATCCGTCACCCACCCAACCTGCGCTGGCCCAGATATTCCCATCCACGTCGGCTCGAATGCCATCCGCTCCGCCAAACTTGCCGCCGAATTCCATGGACGCAAAATCTCTCCCGTTCGCAAGCTTGGTGCCGTCGACAATATCCCAGACCCGAATTTTCTTGGCTTCGCCCGGCTTGGGCGCTCCGGTATCGGAAACGTAAAGTTGCTTGTAGTCCGGCGAAAAACAGAGGCCATTTGGCTTATTGATTTCGTCAGTGACCATGGTGATTTTTCCGGTAACGGCGTCGATCCGGTAAACGGCTTCTTTCAAGTGAAGGGGGCCCTTGTTCCCTTCGTAATTCATCATGCTGCCATAACCCGGATCCGTGAACCAGACGGCATCGTCATCCGGGAAAACGATCACATCGTTCGGGGCGTTGAACGGTTTGCCTTCAAATTCAGAGGCCAACACGGTTTCGCTTCCATCATATTCGTAGCGGACCACTTTTCGCGTCCCGTGTTGGCAGGATATCTGGCGGCCTTGAAAATCAAACGTGTTGCCATTGCTGTTGCCCGAGGGGGATCGAAAGATGCTGACCCGGTCGTCATCCTGAATCCAACGCAGCTGAACGTTGTTGGGGATGTCGCTCCACAGCAGGTATTTCCCCACTCCATTCCAAGCTGGTCCCTCTGCCCAGAGCATTCTGGAGTCGTGATAGATCCGCTGGATCGGAGTGTTCCCCAGCTTGTATTGATTGAACCGACCGTCCAACGCCACAATGTCAGGGTCGGGATACCGCGTGGGAATCGAGCCGGTCCAATCGCGGGGAACCGCTGGCTCCTGCGCAAGTGTCTGTCCCGTCAAAATGGCCCCAACGGCGGCCCCGGCTCGGGTTAAAAACTTGCGACGATCCGCTGTGAAAATCTCATTGGCGAACGCTTCTTGGACTTCCGGGTGAAGGTGGGGGTTTTGCTGCATGGAACTACCTTCAGATTCTGAAAATCAGATGGCAATTCCCAAAATGAGAAAGATTCAGTCAGCAAATTCCTTTTCCATCGCATCCAGATAAGAAGAGATGGGATCGGTGCGTTTTCGGCGATCGATTTTCTCGATGTCGATCAAGACCCGCTCGTAGCTCTCGAAGTCGTCGCTTTCCTCCTCGATCTGCGTCGCATCATACCAGTTCATGTAGTCAGTGACCTGCGTCATCTGGGAGCGAATGCTCCTTCGCTGAAGATCGAGAGCTTCCATTCGCTCAGCAACTTCTCGCACTCTTCCTTCGATGAGAAGAGCCATGGTCTTGTTGTAGCCGGCAATGACGGCGACGTAGGGAGGAAAAGCACGATTTTGCATGTTGGCCAGTTGGTCACTGGTCACCTTCAGCGCATCTTCCAGTCGCGGATGATTGGCAAATTGCTCAAAGTCACGCAGCGAGCCAGCGGTAAAGTCTTTCCCTTCAGGATCGAAGCGGCGTTTGAGCTCGCGAAAGGTTGGAATCCGGCCGGTAAAGCTCTCCGATGGTTTCGCTTCGGGAAGATTGTCGAAACGAATTTGCAGGGCTTGCTCCAGTTTTTGTTCGGTTTCCGCGATGCTGAGAAAGTCGAAGGCCGATTTTTGGCTCATCGCCGCCATCTGCAAGGCCCACCATTTTTCGAGACCGGCGTAGTCCTGGCGCATGGCTGCAAAATGCCGTTCGAGAAGTTCGGCCGAGTCCGCTTTCTCAACCGCGAGATCCTGGAGAAAGACGCGAAACCGAATCTGACCATCGCCCTGTTCGAGCAGAGCCTGGACAAGGGCCGCCGCACAGGCGCGATAGATTCGTCGAGTCACGCTGTTATCGAGATCCTCGGGCGCTGTCGTCAAGACTTCTCGAACTGGAAGAATCTGGTGTGACTCGATCAGCGAAGCGTAAATATCCGTGGGAACTTCGAAGCGATGGAAATTGACCAGTTCTTCAATTCCAACGAGCACCCAGGGAGGGATTCGGTCTTGGGTGATATTTCGCTCCGCCGGATAAAACATCTGCTCAAGAATGAGCAGTTTGATCATGGCTTTTTCGAAGTCTTCCGGTTTGAAGTCTTCGTCCTGAAGGATGTCCAGCTGAAACCGAAACCCGTTGGGTTCAATGGGGAATGCCCGAACCAGGGCGCGCCTGGCCACCCGTTGCAGCGGCTTGGTGTGAATTTCGACGACAACAGGATAATACCAACCCTTTGCGAGGCCCAAGACCGAGGAGAAGTTTTTGCGGACCTTTTCGCAGTCTCTGGCAAACTGGCTTCGTGTCTCGCCATTGTCGCCATAGATCAGAAATTGTCCGGAGCTGCTGGTGGCTCGTTCCCGCGTTTGGCGGGTTGCATCCTTGATTTCGGATATCTCCACCTCTTGAGCCGAAGTCGCAACTAAGGTCAAAGCCAAGAAGCAGGTTATCCAGCGGCAAACCATTATCACGTCATCGTATCACAGGGAAAAAGAGGAGGCATGCGAAAAAAATCGCCCTCAGTCTTCCATTCGACGCAATAACGGAGAATTTGATCAATGCTGAACCACAACAATGTCGCCAACCTTGGTCTTGTAATACAGGCTCTTTGACGAACTCCAAGGCATCCGAATACAACCGTGAGAAGCTGCGTAGCCGGGACAGTTTCCCTGATGCATCCCAATTGCGCTCCCACTCAGGCGCTGAAA
>JBCDHN010000678.1:0-2783 GCA_038749915.1 Verrucomicrobiota bacterium
CAGTGATGAACTTTTCCCGCCGTCATCTTCTGCAAACTGCTGCCTGTGGTTTTGGCCATCTCGCTTTCTCTGCGATTGCCAATGCTCAGAACCCGCTTTCAGCTCGTCCGACCATGCATCTGCCGCGCGCCAAGCGGGTGATTTTCATTTTCATGCAGGGGGGACCAAGCCACGTTGACACGTTTGAACACAAGCCAGCGCTGGAGAAATATGACGGTCAGCAGGCCGACTTTCGAAACCCAAGATCCCGAAAAGTGGAGTCCAAGCCGGTCATGGGACCGCTCTGGAAATTCAAGCAGCATGGTCAGTCGGGAAAGCACGTCACCACCTTGTTTCCGGAGATGGCCAAGCACGTGGATGATCTCTGTTTTCTGCACGGAATGCACACCAACGGCGTTGCGCATGGCCCTGCGACCCTGTTTCTCCATACCGGCGCCACCAATCTGATTCGCCCCTCGGTCGGGAGCTGGATCAGCTATGGACTGGGCTCTTCCAACGAAAACCTCCCGGCCTTTGTCACCGTCAACCCCTGTGCCAACAAGGGCGGACCCCGAAATTATGGGAACGCGTTTTTGCCGGCAATTCATCAGGGAACGGTGCTGGGGAGTCCGGGCAATCGAAACGCTGCTCCTGAGTTGAAAAACCTGGTTTCGCCACTGCCTGCGGAAAGTGCGAAGCAAGGCTACGACTTCCTGTCGAGTCTCAACCGACTCCAGGCCGGTGCTTCTCCCGATTCCGCCCTGGAAGGAGCAATTTCTTCTCACGAGCTGGCATGGAGAATGCAAAGTCACGCGGCCAATCTCGTGGATCTCGACCGCGAATCAGTGGCCACGACCGAGCTTTACGGAATTGGCACCAAAGAAACCGATTCGTTCGGGCGCCAATGCCTCGCGGCGCGGCAGCTCGCCGAGTCCGGTGTGCGCTTTATCCAGATCAGCCACTGCGATAACGGGGCCACCCCGGTTTGGGATCAGCACAGCAACATGCCAAAGCATGAAACGCTTGCCGGTGAGGTGGACAAGCCGATAGCAGGTCTCCTGTCAGACCTCAAACAACGGGGAATGCTGGAAGACACCCTGGTTTGGTGGGGGGGAGAATTTGGTCGGACGCCGTATTCCCAGGGCAACAATGGTCGTGACCACAATCCGAAAGGGTTCACGACGTGGCTTGCCGGAGGTGGAGTGAAACGCGGGTTCAGCTATGGTTCCACCGACGAACTCGGGTTCCAGGCGATCGATGGCAAGGTTCACATGCACGATCTCCACGCCACGATTCTCCATCTTCTCGGCGTCGATCACGAACAGCTGACTTACCGATATGCCGGGCGAGACTTCCGATTAACCGACGTGCATGGCCACGTGGTGAAGGAAATCCTTGCTTAAATCAGGCGGATCTTTGCTTACCCCAGCAGGGGAGGCTTCTCCTTGATGATCTGGTGTTTGGTGGAGTCCGCAAAGCGATCTGCCAACTGCTGCACCGTGGATTCGTTGCCGTGATCGCCAGTGGCGCACACAGCACTCAAGCTGGCACTCTTTTCCTTGGTTCGAGCCTCCCAAAGCGCTGCAATCAGCTCGGTGGGGTTGGGCTCCTCTTCCTTCGTTCCTTTTTGAGATGCGACCATTTTGACGGGCTCTAGAAATTTGCATTGAGCCCAGAGGACCCAGCGTTCTCGGGCGGAATCCCAGCTCAACGAATACACTTCGCTCAAAGCTTGGGCTCCCGAAAAGGTTGTGAAGATTCCTTCAGTAGAACTTCCAACTTCCCGCGCCTGGCTGGGGAGGACCTCCCGGCAACGGCGGGGTTCGTCCTGAAGTTGGACTTCTGTTTCCACAGTTTTGGCTGCGTTTAGTAGCGGCTCAGTTCAGGAAGAGGACTTGTTTGGCGATGAGCAATGCGATTCCACTCGAAGGGAACCGTTTCTTCCGGCTCTTCCTGAAAAACCCGGGAGATCAGCTCCTGGCCGGATTCTGTCGATCGAATGATGATCTTGCGACGGTCCTCGGGATTGCGCTGGCGGGTTACCAGACCTTTGCGAAGCAGGTGATCGATGGTTCCGGTCATGGATGCCGGGGAAACCCCAACCAGATCGCTCAATTCAGATGAGCAATGACTTTCGTCGCGCAGATGAAAGAGCGTGATCATTGCGGAAACGCCAATCCAGTGAGGAATTTGGGTGAGATCAGCAAGTGGTGTTGTTTTAAAGTCGTTCATTTTCAGTAAATTAAGGAGGTAAAGGCGACGGCAGAAGGCAGACCGGAATGAGTCTGAGAGCACCGCGCGGGTGGGAGGACTTTTCGCGCGAAGACTATCGGCGAGGAGGATCGAGAGTTCTGCCGGTGGAGTTGGCAAAGGCGTCAAGTGCTTCAAAAACCGCAGTTTTCGACTGGGGAGGACTGTCCCCTGATTGCATTTGCGTAAGCAGATCGCGAATTGCTTCAGCGACGTTTGAGACGAGGACCTCGTGATCGGATTGAGCTGCAGCTGGCGCCACAGAACGCTGATTGTTCATTAGCTTGGTATTTGGTTTTGGTTACCCCAATCAGCACGTTGGCGAACCCGCTGATGATGGGTGGTTCTCAGGTAGTAAGACGTGCCTCTGAACTCCTCTCTCAGCGTTTGGCGAACCCGGATTGAGGAGGGAGACTGCATCTCCACAAAGACCAAAAGTCTCTGCTTAATGATATTTAGGCTATGTTAGAAGCTGAGTCAATTAAGAGAAAGGTCTTTGTTAAGAAAAAAGCTGCTGTCCCCTTCGAGGAGCCGAATGAGCGTTCTTACTTCAG
>JBCDHN010000679.1:0-2782 GCA_038749915.1 Verrucomicrobiota bacterium
CGCCGTCTTATAAGGAATCGGTCCATGGGCGAGACCTTCGATGAATTGCTTAACAATGGGACTTGGATGGTTGCGAATTTCTTCGGGACTTCCTTCCGCGACAATTTTACCCTGATGCTCGCCAGTTCCCAGCATTATTATTTGGCTTCCGATTCGGAAGACGCTGGTCATGTCGTGCGTCACCACCACCACGGTCGCCCCAATTTTCCTCGTCAGGTCCTGGGTCAACTGATCGACGACCGCCGTCATGATGGGATCGAGCCCGGCGGTTGGTTCGTCACTGAAGATCAGTTCCGGATCAAGAGCGAGGGCACGAGCCAGGGCGACCCGTTTCTTCATTCCGCCGCTGATTTCCGAGGGCATTTTTTTCCCGTGCCCGGTCAACCCGACCTGCTCCAGCTTCATCTTCACCACGATATCGATCAGCTCCGGATTGAGATCTCCGTGCTCTCGCAACGGCAGTGCAACATTGTCTTCCACGGTCATGGATTGGAGCAATGCGCCGGACTGAAAGAGCATCCCGATCCGGCGACGGACTTCCTGGAGTTGGCGGCTGTTCATTCTGGTAATGTCCTCGCCAAACATTTTGATCACTCCGGACGTGGGTTTCTCCGCGCCGATCATGTGACGCAGGAGGGTGCTCTTTCCACAACCGCTCCCCCCCATGATGACAAAGGTGTCGCCTTGATAGATCTTGAAGCTGACCCCATTGAGCACAGTGCGATCCCCAAACTTGCGCACGAGATCGGTCACTTCCATGAGTGGTTCGCCGCGATCTTTGGAGTTGGTGTCTGGTTCAGCCATGAATCGCGCGCATCCTAAAAGAAAAACAAGGCCGTCAAAAAGGCATTTGCGACAAAAACAGCGAGGAGAGAGTAAACCACCGACTCCGTCGTCGCCTTTCCAACTCCCTCGGCTCCACCCCGGACATTCATCCCGGCATTGCAGGCAATGGTGATGACCAGAAAGGCAAATACCATACTTTTGAGGATGCTGATGCCGATGTCCTTGAGGGTAACCGCAGCAAGAGCCCGGTTGACGTAAAACGAGGTGCTCATTTCCAGGGCCGTCGAAGTGATGATCCATCCACCAAACATCCCGACATAAATTCCAAAGACGGTCAGGGCAGGCAGCATCACCATCATGGCGAGAAATCGTGGAACGATCAGAAACGAGGTCGGATGAATCGCCATCACATCAAGCGCCTCGATCTCCTCCGAGACACGCATCGTTCCCAGCTCTGCCGTTACTGATGAGCCACTCCGACCGATCACAATGACCGCGATCAAGAGAGGGGCAAGTTCCTTGAGCAGGCTTGCTGCCGTCAGTTCAGGGACATAGGCTTCAGCTCCCATCGTCTTGAGCGTCGCGGCTGACTGCATTGAAAGAACCAGACCGATGGAAAGCGCGGTCAACGATGCCATGGGGACCGCCTGCACCCCAATCTTGACCATTTGGCTGTAGGTGTTGCCCATCCGGTAAAACTGCCCTCGCAACGGGGCGACAAAAAGCCACCAGCAAATGCTTTGCACGAGTTTGACATACTGATTCACCCCGGTCATTCCGATTTCAGGCTTCGGCTCATAAACTAGGACGACCCTAGCCTTTTCTTCTTCATGAGCCAAGCGTTAGGCTTCAGTTTAGGGAGCGGGGTTACTTCCAAGTCGCGGGATCGAGCCCATAGTAGTCGACGAGTTCCTGGTGCAACTCCGGAAGCTTCCGTTTCATGGTGGCCGACTGCTCGAAAAACGTTTCGGTCGATACGGCAAAAAATTCTGCCGGATTGACGGCTCCGTAGGCGTCCAGGAACGTTTTTCGCCCTTTCTCCGTATCTTCGACCAGTTCGGTGTAGCGATGGCTGAAGACTTTTGCCCAGTCTCCATACTCACTGGGATCGGAGAGTATCGGGACGCCGTCTCCCCGCCCGTCTTCCTGATCCAGTTGGTGAGCAAATTCGTGAAGCACGACATTCTGACCATCGTCTTCGTTGACGGCACCAAGCTGGACGCTGTCCCACGCCAAAACCACTGATCCCGTCGTCCACGATTCTCCCAACCGATGCTCGGAATCCTCCCGCAAACTGAAAGTTCGGGAGCCGGAGTCCAGATACGCGGTCGGATAGAGGATGATCGTGACCAGCTCGGGAAAGAAGCGTTTTGGCCGTCTTCCGACCGTCAACAACGCGGCCTGAGCCAGGATCAAGAGTCGCATTTCGTCAGTGACTGGCCCAAGGTCGGCCGGAGACTCGAAGAACTTCTCTTCCATCATCACTCGAGTTTGAAATTGCAGCCTCGAACGAAGATCAGGCGGAAGCTTCGGGTAAAGCTCAAACTTCTTGGTGAGATAGTCATCCCATTCGGCCGGAAAGGGTTCCTCCTGAAAGCGCTCAATCAGTTCCTGGTGCTTGCGACGCCGTTTGAGCGGACGAAGCACAAGATGAACCACCAAAATGTAGGCCGTGACTCCCACGATGAGAATTGCAATTCCAGTCATCACGCTAATGTTCCGCTACCATGGCATTGCCCGAATCTTCTGAAAACCTCATTCGCCTGGCCAAGGCACTAATCGACCAGGAAAACGCGCGAGTACTCGTTCCTCCGCAAGATAACTCGACCGGTTATTGGTTTGGAGGCGGCAACGTGGTTCAAGCCCCGGATGGAAGCGTGCTGATCATCGGTCGCTATCGCAATTATGGCGATTCGAGAACTGGGGTTGGCGCGGGCGAACGGGGGCTGGAGCTGGCCATTTTTCGCGCGAATGCGGTCGATGAGCCATTCGAGAA
>JBCDHN010000680.1:0-2776 GCA_038749915.1 Verrucomicrobiota bacterium
AACATGCGGCATGACACGATTGCGAAGTGGAGTTTTCATCCCGAGCTCAAACATCGCCGTCTCGACCTCAACTTAACGCTGCGGAAGCACACGCTCCGCATGCAGTTGTTCGTCGTGACCTTCAAAGCGCTGGATCGCACGCTGGTTTCCAGTCCCCAGATCGCGGACGTTTGCTTTGAGGTGTTCCAAGGCGAGAGCCTTCAGCACCGCGCCGAAGTCGTCTACACCGAGCACTTCCGCCTTTTGGAGAAAAAGGGCGTCGATTTTGCCGGTTACCAGTTCAGCGAGATCGCCTACGCCCATATCGACACGATCGACCTTAAGGTCACCGCCACTCAGCGGGTTCCAGCCGAGGAAGAAGATCGTCCGTTTGCTTTTCTCGGCATGCAGCAGGAGGTGTCCGGCGCCCAGGAGTTGGAGCGAACCGGTCGATGCCTGAATCGCCTCTTTCCCAACGATCTGATGCGGGCAATGGCCCGGGAAGAGGAGCTTCGTCAACTCATCGAATGGTTCCAGAAACGACGCCGCAAACAGGACACGGAGATTCCTCCGCCACTCGTGATTGTTGGCCCGAATCAGGTCGGTAAAACGGCGCTGATTCACGAATGGGTTTTCCGGGCCTGCGAAGGGGCGGAGAAGAAGCGCCCGGTCGTTTGGCTCCTCTCCCCACAACGATTGATTTCCGGAATGAGTTACCTCGGGCAATGGGAAGAACGCGTCATCGCGATCCTCGAAGAGGCGGTCAAAGAAAAGCTGATTCTCTACTTTGACGATCTGATCGGGCTGTTTCACGCCGGTAAGAGCCGCGACTCCAACCTGACCGTAGGCCAGGTTCTCAAGCTTCACATGGAGGAAGGCAAGCTGAGAATCGTCGCCGAAGCCACCCCGGCCGCGTGGAGGAAGCTGCGCGAAGTCGATCGCGCCTTTGCCGACCTCTTCACCGTGATTCACCTTCGCGAACCGGCCGAGATTGAGACCCTCAAAATCCTGATTCGCACGATCCAGGATCTGGAACAGCAACATGGCTGTGAGTTTACCCCGGACGTTCTGCCTCTGGTTATGGAACTGCCCCGCCGGTTTGTCAGGGGACGCGCCTTTCCCGGCAAAGGGGCTGAGATCCTGCGGCAGGTCGCGGCAACGCATCCCGGTGAGGAGATTGGGAAACCCCAGCTCTACCAGTTTTTTGAGAACAAAACCGGGATTCGCCAACGTTTCATGGACCGGGCCCAACAGCTCGAAACCCAGGCGGTCGAAAGCTTTTTCCAGGAACGGATTCTCGGCCAGGATCTCGCTCTCAAGACGATGGTCGACATGATCGTCTTGGCCAAAGCCCAACTGAATGATCCGGAACGCCCGGTCGCTTCGATGCTCTTTCTCGGCCCCACCGGCGTCGGAAAGACGGAATGCGCCAAAACCCTGGCGGAATTTTATTTCGGCACGCCGGACCGCCTGCTGCGTTTCGACATGAACGAGTTTAATGGCTGGGATGCGGTTCCCCGATTGATCGGCACCTTCGGAGGCAGACAAGGAATCCTAACCGGTGCGGTGCGACGCCGCCCCCACGCCGTCATTCTGCTGGATGAAATCGAAAAGGCCAACCCCGATGTGTTCGACCTGCTTCTTCAGGTGTTGGATGATGGCCGGCTGACCGATGCCAATGGAGTCACGACCGACTTTTGCAACGCCGTCATCATTCTAACTTCCAACCTGGGTGCACGAGATGCGCGAAGCCGGATCGGCTTCAGCAGTGTGGATCAGGAAGACACCGCGGTTTACCTCAATGCTGCCCGCCAGTTCTTCCGGCCGGAGTTTTTCAACCGGTTGGATAAAGTCGTCGCCTTCCATGAACTCGGTCGGGAACACATCGAGGGCATTGTCCGCAATCTCGTAAGCCGAGCCTTGCAACGCCAGGGCTTGTTCCAGCGCCAGATGAGTCTGTCGCTCGATCCGGAGGTCTTCGATCATCTCGCTCAGCTCGGTTTCCAGAAAGAGTATGGCGCTCGCGCCTTACGCCGCGCAGTCGAGGATCACCTGGTTGAACCCCTCGCAATGCAACTGAGCGTAACGACCGGACGTCGGCCCGCCTTTATCCGTGGCGGAGTTCGCGATGGCCAGATCCATTTGGGCGTTCACGAGTTGAGCGCCGTGCCCATGCAGAGCACCGGACCGCGAAAGCTGCCAGCCCGCAAAGCCCTGGAGCTTTCGCGCGCCGCCAACCGTTTCGTGCAACGCATCGATGAGGAAATGGATCAGTGGCATGAGTCCGAGAGTGACGAACTCAGCAAGGTAGATCAACATTACTACTCCGTTCGCGAGCAATTGATGGAGTTGCGCCGGGCCAGGGACAAGCTGCAGCATTCAGCTGAAGGTGCGGCCCAACCCGGTCAGCGCCGTCGTCATGTGCAGAAGCCCAGTCGATTCGGGCATCAGCCCAAGCAACTTTTCATCGGCCAACGCGATACGGACGCGCTGCTGAACGAGCTCTTTGAAAGTCCGGATTCGGGAACGGTTCTCGAGCATCTCGCGGAACAGTCGCTCGTGCTTGATCCAGTGAGCCACCAGGCGAATCAGCTCATTCAGCACGGTCGGGAGGTCCAGTATCTCAGCAAACCGAATTTCGCGTTCCCGGATCGGATGCTGGTCCGGTTCCATCTCAACCGCACCGACCTGAAGAGCAACGCAGTTGAAGGTCGGTTTGAGGTCTACAAACACTGGATTGAAAGCTACGTCCGGCTCTTTCAAAATGCCCCTGCCCTCTCCAAGAAAATCGTCTGGT
>JBCDHN010000681.1:0-2770 GCA_038749915.1 Verrucomicrobiota bacterium
GAGGAATAACACCATGTGGACCTTCGGTCGGTCCGGCTTGTTTTTTCCGTAGTTTGCGGTAACCACGTTGTCGATGTGGTTCTGAACGTCTTCGGGAGTGTAGGCGGGCATTCTCTCGATCCCCAAATCATCGAGACTCGGGCCGGGAGGTGGATCCTGACTTCGAACCGCCCTTGGGGGCCGAGCTCCGGGGCTGATTTGAGTTACCAGCTCTCCAAAATTGAGCACAACCTTGGGTGCCAGCCCTTTTTCCCGTCGAGCTTCGTTCTCTTTTCTGAGCCACTCCCGCGCTTTTTCCTGCGCCTTTTTCCAAGCGGCGACTTCAGCCGGATCATAAGTCACTTCAATGTCGAGCTTGGCGACCTCTTCCTGATGCTTTGCCCTGGCTTCGTCCAGCTTAGCCTGGTCTTCAGGCGAAAGACTCCGTCCCATGCCTCCCCAACCATTGCTGATGCAGAACACCGCGTTCACATCCTGCTCGAGCGCTGCTTGAATCGCCTTCGAATAATAGGCAATATCCCGGTGATCAATTGGCTTGGCGCCGGGGCGAACGCCCTCCTCGGTATAGTCTTCCCGGAGGCCCAGCGCCTCATAAGTTCGATTCAAGGGTTCAAGCCACTGCGTCGCGCGATGGATATTGGAAGGTAGCGCTCGAACCGGCTCACTGCGAAACATCGAAAGCCGTTTGCCTTGAAATACGATGATGTTGAAGGCCGTTCCGCGATTGAGGGCCGAGAGCATTGCCGCGATCTCGGCTTTCACTTTGTCGTAGGCGAACATGCCGCCCTTCTCGTCGAGCAGCATTTCCGGATTCGCATCGACCAGAAACGCAATCCGTCGACCTCCACCTTCGATCCCGAAAAAGCTCACTGCTGATTCGCGACCTTCCCCTTCGAAGCTGAACCCCATCGACATTCCCACCGCACTATCGAGGACGTTGACGTCAAGTTGTTGGCTGTCTTGCTGAACTTCCGGCGCTTTGACGGGCGACGCTGCGGCAACCGTAATGACCGCCGCAGCGGCCATGGATGGCGCAGATGGAGTCGATATCTCGGTTTTCTGGATGATCGTTTTCCGCATCGTCTCCTCCTTTTCCCCGGGCGGAGCAGGAAGAACCGTGATCTGCGGGGCTCTGGCAACCGGCACGTGAATCACCACAAGAGTGAAAAGGACAATCAATCCCAGATGGGCAATGATTGCGGTGCTGAGGGCAGACATCTTGCTACTGGCGGTCGATGGCGCTTTTCGAATCGGGAGCGCTGCCGTATCCAAATCCTCCAACTTGATCCCTGCAGCGGCTTCGATTCCGGCTTTCGGCTTGTTGATCCCGATTTTCATCGGCTCTTTTTCGCCACCGCGGGGCTTCGAAATCTGATGGGGTTTCGGCTCCCCTTCCTTGGTTGCAGACTCGGCCGCCGGAACTTGTTTCGCCCCGGATTCATAAGGAACAGGTTTGGAGACAGCGTCTTCTCCAGGCTTCAGCACTTTCGCTTTGGCGACCAAATTCGGCTTGGCGCCCGCGTCCTCCTTGTTGGTAACCTTCACATCGGACTGCCCTGAGAGAGCGGACCATAGGCGCTTTTGAACCGGGTAAGGAACCGGCCCGTCCGGCGAATCGCGAACTAATTTCCGTGCTTCCTCCAGATTTCCCTTGGAAGCGAGACGCTCAATGACCTCCAGCCGAAGGTCCCAGTTTTTGGGGTTTTCCTTCAACTCAAGAAATTGTTGATCGAGTGACGCCATGCGTTATCTCCAATAACCTTCGATTGGAGTCTTAATCTTTCACCTAAAGATAACATTTGAATGTTACTTGGGAAGAAAGGAACGAGTTTCCCATCCCTGTCTTGACGGGACATCGAATGATTTCTTAGGTCTCGGGATGGACCTAGCCGACTTTCTCGTTCGAATTCAGGAGAACGGTGAGTTGCCATTTGAGTCGACCGATTCCCTCGGCTTCGTGCGAACCTCGGCTGAACAGGAGCTTCGAAAAATGGATGAGCGCCGGAGATTGGAGATGGCGCACACTCCACCGCCTCTCAACTGCGAAGCCGCAATCTGGGCAGCACGACGGGTCGCCCGAGTTTGCCAATTCCTCGTCTATCGGGAGATTCCCGCTGAGCAGATCGAGGAGGACTTCAAGGACGCATGTCCCAATCAAAAGGGCGCCTCACAGAGCTACAGCGTCGATCTGACCATGGTTTGGCTGCCGGAGTTGCTTCGCCGAGCTCACAATATTGCGTCCGCAGATCCCATGATCATCCCTTTGCAACAGCTCGCCTGGGAATGGCCACTTTCTTCGGTGGGCATCGGCCTGCAGGTTCAAAAGTCAGAAGCCGAACCTGATCTCACTCCAATCCTGGGAGACGCCTCACTGCTCCAACTCTACGTCGATCGAATCATCAAGACGCAGGACGAAACAAGGCTCTATCACCCCATCATTGCCAATGCTGTGAATGACGCGCGAGGCTCATTGACATAAGAAAACGCGAGCGGGAATGCCCACTCGCGTCTGCAATTCTTCGGATGGCGCGAGACGGCTACGCCTGAGAAGCCGTGATGGCCTCGCCACCCTTCTCACCAGTCCGGATTCTGACAGCTTCATCGATGCTGCTGACGAATACTTTTCCGTCCCCAATTTTGCCGGTATTGGCGGTGCGAACAATGGCGTCGACGACTTTCTCGGAATCTGCGTCATCCACCACGATTTCAAGCTTCACCTTCGGAAGGAAATCGACGGTGTATTCGCTGCCACGATAAATTTCGGTGTGGC
>JBCDHN010000682.1:0-2760 GCA_038749915.1 Verrucomicrobiota bacterium
CCAATCGGGAGGATTGGCGCCTTGCTCAAACGAGTAGCTCGGAAAACGTGGCGACAAAGAAATAAGACGAACGTCCTAGGAAATGAACGATCTCGAAGCCGAGAAGATGGGAAGAATTGACGTAATTCGGCTTCACGGTGGTTCACCGCGAGTCGGACTCGGCCGTTCTAGCGACCCTGGCTCCGCTTGCCTCCGGGAGGAGGTTTCGGGCGTCGTCTTGCTGCTTCAGGGCTTGAGGTAGACTTTTAACGGGTAGACACCTGCAATGAGGGTGAAATCAGAGTCATTGTGAAGCAGATAGACATCATGTTCCACTGCCACCGCAGCAATGAAAGTGTCCACCGTGTTCTTCAGCGTAACCCCACTCTTTCTTAGACTTCGATAGAGATCAGCTGAGGCTTGGAAAGTCTGGGCGGTCATTGGGAGAAATTCCAGAACTGCAAATCGACGTTCGATTTTCTGATACTGCTCATCGTGGCGAGTTCCTCGCAGAACTTCAGCGAAGATGTGGCCGCAGATACACAGGTCCTCACCATCGGCGATGAGCTGCTTTAAGCATTCGGTGTGTGTGCCAGCCTTAGCTCGGAAAAAATCGATCCAGACAGAAGAGTCGATCAAGACTCGCATAGATCTCTTGATGACCGCATTTCACTGAGATCCCCCTCCCAATCGACCGCACCCTCCAGTTCCAACAATTTTGCCGTTTCTCTGCGACGAACAAGCTCACGCAACGCCAGATCAATCACACCTTTCTTCGTCGAAATTCCGGTCAACTCTTGCGCCCTCGAGACGATCTCATCATCTAGGACAATGTTTGTTCTCATCGGATACACATCATGGGTTGTATTTGTGTGTATGTCGAGAATAATTTCTTGGTTCGATCCAGGTAAGAACGCCGGTTGTCCGACATCTCCCTCGCCGATCCCGCCAAGCACTGGCCTCACCTCCGTTCGACCAACCCCATTGAGAGCATGTTTGCGGCCCTCCGCCTTAGGCCACGTCCCATCACGGTGACAAGCATCCCCGCTATCACCATGAGCATCGTCAACAAGCGGGCTTCGAGCATCACATAATTTATTCGGAACCCATGCCCTGGTGATCTATGGTGCCTCGGCCTTGCGCTTCAGCTCAGCCAGCCAGACATCGTGCAATTTGCGTAGTTTGTTAGGCAGCAAGATCTTTTGCATCTGTGCCAGTCGCCCGAACTGGGACTCATCCGTGATGACCTTGCTCCCTGTCTCCGTCGGCAGAATGACCCAGCCATGATAGCCGCTAATTGAGGGCAACTCAGATTTCCAGCTGAGGCGATTGGGGGGGGGCGAATTCCGTGACCACCGATTCGAAATCGATACCCATTGTGTTCCAGCTGAACACCGAATCCTTCCGCAGCCGCCCGTTTGGCGAGTCCTTCACCTTCACCCCAATCGCCCCTTCATACCAGGTAGGCCAGCTTTCGGCTTCGGCTAGGATCTCCCAGATCGCCTCAGGTGACGCGGCGATCTCGATTTCGTTTTGCACAAGGAAGGGCGTTCTCTCAGGTTGGTACAACTCGGGCCAGCGAACCGATTCCACCGTACTGCGGCTTAGCGTTGACGAGGTGGAACAGCTGCAGGTGACCAACGCGCTGGCTACGATTGCCATCGAGAGGCTGAAAGATTGGATTGTTGCCATGATTCGTATCCTTCAACCACCACTTGCAAAACGCAAGTCTCAAACTTTCATTTTGCAACTCTTGCGTGTTTCGAGTCCGCTCAAGCTGAACCAACCGTCTTTCCAATACGTGCCTGAACTGGGAGTTTGAGCCTTTCTGTGATCTCGAATTGCATCAAGCACAGGCTCGGTGTTAGCTGCCCATTCCCCCTGCGAACTCTGGCTCTAGCTCGAAGTAGACGCGTGATTTTCTGAGGCAGACACCTACGTTTTCGTGCCCGACAAGAAAGGTTCACCGAAGCGGAGCGCCAGCCGGAAAGGAACCGCATCGATCCACCTGGTAGGCTATCCAGCGCCTTGGCTCCTTGTCCCTATCTGAGGCTTCTTCAGTTCCCAAGGGCAGATCAATCACGCGCCCGCGTTCCTGGCCTTCTCGTGATATCGCTGAAGATGCTCTTGCCAATAGGGCGCCAGCTGGCCGCTTGGGCGGCTCCACAGTTCTCGGTGGAGCCATCCGAGCGCGACGCGGGACGACAAAATGCGATTCATGTCCTGATGCTCGATGCGAGCCGGCCCATGTTGAATCAGGTCCTCACAAACTCGCTTCTCCCCTTCCTGCAGCTCGGGGACAAGATCCTCCCGGGGAAAGGGCTCACTCTCCAAATCCAGGTGAAGGGAGCCATACGACGGATCGAGCACTAGATCCGACAGCGCTTGTGGCTTTTCGTTCCGTTTCCACCCGGCGACAGCGAGAGAGTTCTCATCCGCCGTCTCCTGGGAACCAAACGCACGTAGGATCTTGGGGGGGCTGGTCTCCTCCGGCGTGAGGAGCAAGCCACGGCGCCTCATCCACGCACCTACGTAAGCGCTACTGGAAGCGTAGGCCAAGGGGATGGAAAGCATCATCCCCAAGAGCACGGGCAGGATCCACCAGAAAAAGCTTGGCGTGAGAGACCAGGCGAGCCATCCCCACAACCATCCCACGACGGTGTGCCCTCGATGCTGCCGAACTGCTTCTCCCCAACCCATGGAGTCTCTCGTACGAACTTGCCCGTTCCAAGAGACGTGCACCCCGGTCAAGTTTTCGAACACAAAGCGACTGTGCAGCAG
>JBCDHN010000683.1:0-2756 GCA_038749915.1 Verrucomicrobiota bacterium
GATGAAATCGACATGATAAAAAGCGTCGTTCAGGGGCAACTCCCCGCCTTGCCCTGATGCGCCCATCGCATGATCGGCCAAGGTTGCCGCGACATAGTCGGCAAGTTCCAAATGATCAATTCCCGCCTCAAGTAGGGCCTGGCGCACCATCACATAAAAATAAAGCTCGGGCGTGATGGTGACCGGTTGTTTGAGGTGGAGGATGGCGTTCCAAAGTTGCGGGTGATCGAGAAGTGAATTGAGCGAATCGGCATCGCACATCAGTTCGAAAATTGCGTCACTCTCCGCCGGTCGAGTTCCCGTGAGGACTTTTGCAATGAATTCAAAATCACGGGGTTGGAGGCGGGTCCGACAACTTTGAGGCACTAAACGCATAACATGAAGTATGGATTTGGGTTCACCATTTTGACGCCCGAAAGCGAAGTCGATATTCAGGATAACCGAAATGGTCCCTGTCCATCAATCCTGTTTTCGGGTGGTTGGATTTGGCATTTCGCTTGCCGTTGCGGAGCATAAACCGTACCTGTTGGGCCCCATGATTGACCAACGGGTGCTCTCAGCCGCTATTTTTGCCCTGCTCGCGGGACAGATTGCCTCCGCCCAAAACACGGTGGGCCTCGCTTCCACCGCGTTTGAGCCCGTCCGGGGAGGGCGGCTTCAACTCGAGGTGACTGATGGGGGCGGAAAGCTGGAAGTCCTCGCCTCCGACTTTTACCAGCAAATTCGGCAATCGCCGGGGGGACGCCAACACGTCCGAACTCTGTTGCCGCTCCAGATTCAAATCACGGCAAGCGGCAGCCAAACTGCAACGTTTCGGGCGATTCCCGTCGATTATGGCGATGGCTGGTTCACCAAGACGGATATCGTCGCGAATCTGAACCAGCAGTCCACGGTGACAATTGATCCTTCACAGATCGATTTGGGAGATTTCACGAAATCTGAAAAAATCTCGCCCGATTTTCTCGAAGAATTGCAACAGGCCGAGCGCTTTCGACGCGCCGTCACGCTCTGTCCGCTCTCCGTGCGCATCATTGAGGAACACGAGTCTGAACCAGTGGTTGAAATCCGACTTGGCGCCTTGCCTGTCGATCCTCCATCCGGGCTATCGATTGATCACACGACCAGCTCGAAGATTACCGAGACCAGGGCCACCACTTCACCGAGCACCACGAAGGACGCAAAACCGCGCATTTCGAATTCGGAACGCAACTATTCGTTGCCGATCGATGTGCGAATTGGAGGTGCTTCCGGCAACGGCGAGGTGAGTCACAGCAATTTGCTGCCGCCACGTCTCATGTTTCAGGACACTGAGGTTCGATCCGTTGGCACTCTCAACGGGCGCCGGATTCTTGCCAGCGGCAGTGCCACCCAAACCAGCGTGGCCAAGCTTTCCACCGATACCAAGGGCGGCTTTGCCGACACCAAAATCACGGCGACGTGGCGTCTGGCGATTGGTGAAGCTCCGGATGTGGCATGGCTGGCCTGCGAAGATGGATCGCCAGAAAGCTGGATGCCCAGTTTTGGGGAAAATCGGCGATTTGCCGTCCATTTGAAGGATCCGAAGCGGGTTGAAGGCATTCGCCTGATGCTGGATCAGGTTTCCCATCATCCAGGGGCGGCTATCAACGCCAAGCTGGATCAACTCGCAAAAGGGGCCCGCCCCACGATTGCCCAGAGTATTCCCGTCAAGCTGGTGGAAGGTGAAACTGAACTGAAATGGAACCGGAGCTATCGCACATTTGAAGAATCGCGCGAGGATTCGGAAGCTGATCTGTACTTCGAACAGAAACTCAATCCCGGTTTTCACCTGCAAGGCACGGTGCGAAGCGAAGGTCTCCCCAGTCCGGTTTCGAGCGCAGTCATCGCGAAAAAAGTCCAGAACCCGACCGTGGTTACCGTCAGTGTGAGGGATTGGGCGGCCAGCGGAGTGATTCGTGGAGAAGTTCTTGTCGATGGATTTTGGGAGCCTGTTCAGGTGAAGGATCCGGGCGCAATCGAAGAAGGAGTGGCCATTCACTTCCCGCTCGATTTCAACCGCAACGGAATCGCTGATGCATTTGAGAAAAAGAATGCGAGCAAGGACGATGACGAAGACGCCCTGAGCCCGTTTGAAGAGTATCGCGGAGCCTACGTGGGTGGCGAATTCCGCCGCTTCTCGCCGGAACGGAAGGATTTTTTCCTCATCGACTACACCAACCAGCTGAACAATTTGATTCGAGGCACCTTGGATCAGCGCTTCAATCCCTATGACTTTGATCTCCACTTCATCCGCCCCAGCGAACATTCCCGGGAATCGGTTGGCTCCAGCGCCGGGGTCTATGTGATCGAGTCTCTCAGAATCAATGCGCTTCCAGCCGTGCTTCGCATTTCCAGTTCGGAATCCCAAGCCCGAGCCTGGCGCGCACTGCGACCGCATCCCGGCTCCACCTCTTTGTTTCTCGACGGCAGTCTTTCTCCCGAACTCATCGCGAACGACCTCATGCGTCTCTGGGAATTCACGCCGTCATCGACTTCCGCAGCTCCGCAACCATGATCGCCTTTATCCGCCTTATTGCCCTCGTTTCACCTGTCCTGGTTGCGGTGTCCAACTGCGACCCACTCGCTGTCAGCCCAACTCCCGGAAGCTTTGAGGGGGTCTGGCTCGTGAACGAACAAAGCCATGCCTCATTTGGTTCCGGCATTCCAATTGTCGCTCATCTTCAGGTCAAAAACGTCTCGGGAAAACGGGTTCGAATCCCGCTGGATGTGGCTCCGAA
>JBCDHN010000684.1:0-2751 GCA_038749915.1 Verrucomicrobiota bacterium
CAACATCATCTGCGCGCGCACCGGCTCCATGCAGGTGGACAAACAATGGTACGAATCCGTCCCGCCTCCTCAGCTTCTCGCTACCAAACAGCTGAAACACAAGTCCCATATCTTCTTTCGGAAACTTGATCCATTCCCCCTGAATCGCCTCCGCATATGGTCCCTCTTTGAATCCCTTTGCTCGTTTCTGGTCTACAAGAATCTCCCGAAGGAACTGCTGATCTTTTTGCGAGAGAGCCGTCGTTGGGAATCGGGTCGAGGTGAGCGGATTGCGCCGCTCACCCCTCCCACACCACCGGACAAGCCGTTTTCAGCATCCGGCGGTTGAACCACGGTCGACGGGTTCGCTTCTCCCTCAGACGCGACCCTCGACAAGATCCGATGGAACCCAGAAGCCTTTCTCACGCAACCATTGGTTCCCTAGCACCCAGTTCAGGGCTCGCGCCACTCGCCAGGCTCCCCGACTGCTGTGCGCCATTCGCAAACGGCGGCCTCGCAGTCCAAGTCGCTCCAACGCGTTACGTCGCCCTTTCCAGTTGTGCCACCTCAACCAAAACCATTTCCGGATGTGCCGTCTCAGCCAGCCTTCCAAGTCCTCCCAGTCCCAGCTTCGTTCGCTGAGCTTGAAGTAGTTCGTCCAGCCTCTCAGGTAGGCCTGCCATTCTTTTAAAATGACAGGGCCTGACTCGGCTCGGCGATTGCTCCAGTGCTCTCTCACTTTGGCTTTGAACCGGTCGATGCTCTTCTCCGACATCGCGATTTGACCCTCTTCGGTGATTCGGAAGCCCAGGAAGCTGCCGCTTGAGGGCGGGCGCACCCCGCTTTTCTCCCGATTCACTTCCAGTTTCAGGGTTCGCTCGATCCAGCGGGTGATGCTCGCGTAGATGCGTTCGGCACTGCGTTGGCTCTTCGCGTAGATCGTGATGTCGTCGGCGTAGCGACAGAACGCTACGCCTCGGCTTTCGAGTTCTTGATCCAGCTGATCAAGGTAGAAGTTCCCCAGCAGGGGACTCAGGGGGCCTCCCTGAGGGGTTCCTTTGGCTTTGCGCTCCACTTTGCCCTCTCTCAACACGCCGCACCGAAGGTATTTGCCAATCAGTTTCAAGACGCGTTTGTCTTTCACTTGCTTGGCGAGTTCGCGCATCAGGATGTCGTGATCAATTTCATCAAAGTAGGATTTGATGTCGATATCGACGACCCATTGGCGGCCTTCTTCGGCAACGTAGCGCCGCGCCGCTTGCACGGCGTCGTGGGCGCTGCGTCCCCGCCTGAACCCATACGAGTGGTCGCTGAAGTTCGGGTCGAGGAGTCGGTCCAGCTCCTGGTGCAGGGCCTGTTGGATGAACCGGTCCAGGACGCTCGGGATCCCGAGGGATCGCTTCCCGCCATTGGGCTTGGGTATTTCCACGGGCCGCACTGGTGAGGGTTTGTAGCGGTTTTCCAGGATCTTCTGCTTCAAACCGGGCCAGTTCTTTTTCAAGTGCTCGCCCAGTTCTTCGGTCGTGAGGTCATCGATCCCGGGCGCGCCTTTGTTCGCCTTTACGGCGAGGTAGGCGGCTCGCAGGTTCTCTTCTCCCAGGACCTGTTCCATCAGTTGCTCATTCAACGCTTTCGGTTCTCCTCCCTTCGCCGATTGCTCCAGCTCGCTCGCCGAGCTTCGGAGGCCGACAGGTCCACTGCCTTTCTCCTCTGCTCCAGATCCGGTAGCTGCCGCAGTTGCCGCTCCGCTCTGTTTCGGGGAACTCCCCGCTGGGTTCATCCGAGTCGGTTGGTTCGCTTGTTTCGTTGGTTCTTCGGCCCTTCGCTCTTCCCCGTTTTCACGGGGCGTCCTCACTACTACGGCTTCTGCTGACTCCTTGCCCGCTCTCACGGACAAGGTCTCCCCGGGTAAGGTGCCATGACTTTCGGCCCGGGCCGTCCGACTCTACCTGATGTGGCTTTCGGTGACTGGTTGGATTTTGCATTTACCAGCATGCTCATCGCCCACACCCGGCCTCGTAGTCGGTTCTTATTCATACGGTCGTGCCTTTGTTCCACGCTTCCTTCAGGACTTCGGTCACCCTCGGCCCCTTGCGCTTCTCTACGGTTGTTTGTCACTTTCTCCGATCATTTCTTTTCATCTGATGAGTCATGGCCCATGCCGGGCGCACTGGCTGAGGCGTCCCGCCTCAGTTCATCAGCATTGGAAACTGAGGCGAGACGCCTCAGCCACATTCATTGCGAATCGCGTGGTTTTGGCTTGGCCGTTGGCATTCGCGCGTCAACCGCTGCCAGCTGCCGTAGAAGTTTCCATTTCAGACTTTGCGCTAGTTTTGATTGTTTCACCGCCAGATCCCCTTGCTCTCCAATGTCGGTCGCCAAATCGTAGAGTTCGACCTGATCCCCTTCGTAGAAATAGAGAAGCTTCCAGTCGCCTTCGCGTATCACGGAATGGGGCCGAGTCTGGCTCGTGACATAATCGCCGATCCCAATCTCTTCTGAGCAGTTCTCAAACCGTCTCTCAGGATGGTAGTAAGGGAAGTGCCAAATCAAAGGGTGGGAACGTTCGATTGAAGCTTCCGGGTCCGTCAGAATCGGCAAGAGACTTACACCATCAATCGACGCGTCCGGCGCATCAACACCTGCCACCTCGCAAAACGTTGGCAACCAATCGCAACCATGAACCACCGCATCGCTCACGACACCCTGCGGAATCTTTCCTGGCCAACGAGCCATCATCGGAATGCGAATTCCGCCTTCATAGAGGTTCCA
>JBCDHN010000685.1:0-2747 GCA_038749915.1 Verrucomicrobiota bacterium
CAGAACTACTCCACTCCGATCGAACGAGTCCGAGCGGGATTCCAACAAGCCTATGGGCGCGCCCCTACCAAGGCCGAAATGGAGAGCACGGCGAAGTTCTTCCGAGCCTTTGCCAAAGACCGGTCGCCCGAGACCATGCAATTGACGATGGCAACGTTCTGTCAGGGCCTCATTTCATCCGCTGAATTCCGATACCTCTTTTAAGACGACTCCCAAGGTTCAATATGAGACCAGCATCCCTCCGGTTTCGGACTGGCTGGAAGCAAGTTTCACCTGAGCGCCAAACATCCCTTTCCAGAATCCCGCTAACGAGAATTAATCTACCATGAATCAACCTCCGATTCCCCAACTCTCCCGCCGCAACATGCTTCGATCCGTGTCCAGCGGATTTGGTTACCTTGCTTTCTCCGCACTGGCTCACGAACAGGCCCTCGCAGAATCCGGGAAAGCAAGCAGTCCACTTGATCCCAAGTCGCCCCATTTTGAACCTCGGGCCAAGCGGATTATTTATCTTTCGATGCGTGGTGCTCCTTCTCATCTGGATACCTTCGATTATAAGCCAAAATTGGCGAAGGACCACGGAACCGCCGGAAAGTATGGTGGAACGCGTGGAGCAATGCTGATGAAGTCACCCTGGGAATTCAACCAGCATGGCGAGAGCGGGCTCTGGATCTCGGAACTGTTTCCTCAACTGGCGAAACAGGCCGACGATCTCTGTCTGCTCCGTAGTATGCAGACGGATCAGCCGAACCACCCTCAAGCCACCCTGCAGATGCACACGGGCAGCTTCCAATTTGTCCGGCCTTCGCTGGGTGCCTGGTCGCTCTACGGTCTCGGCACGGAGAATTCGAATCTGCCGGGATTCGTAACCCTGAATCCCTTCGGTAGTGCGCAGAACTATGGCAGCTCCTTTCTTCCTGCGATCTATCAAGGCAGCAAGATCTCTTCGGGAGGCCGCAACCGCCCCGGCGGGTCACGCGGAGGCCGAGGGGGAAATTCCGCGCCGAAGATTCCGAACATCAAGAACACGAATCTCAGCAACGAACAGCAGCGCGACTATCTCGACTATGTTCAATCCCTCAATCGTCACTCTCTGGAACGAACCATCCATCAACCTGGCATTGAAGGCGTCATTGAATCCTTCGAGCTGGCGTTCCGGATGCAGGATTCCCTTCCGGAGCAGGTCGATATAAACGGGGAAACTCAGGAGACACTTGATCTCTATGGGATTGGCAACGAGGCGACCGATGGATTTGGCAAGCAATGTCTCCTAGCCCGTCGTTTCGCTGAAGCCGGGGTTCGCTTCATCGAAATCACCCACAGCAGCAGCTGGGATCATCATCGTAATCTCAAGAACGATATGGAAAAGAATTGCAATGAGATTGATCAGCCGATTGCCGGGCTTTTGCAGGATTTAAAGAATCGTGACATGCTCAAGGACACGCTCGTGATCTGGGCTGGCGAATTCGGGAGAACCCCCCACGGTCAGGGTAACGACGGTCGTGACCACAACAACAAGGGATTCACGACCTGGATGGCTGGTGGCGGAACCAAGGGCGGATTCAGCTATGGCGCGACCGACGAGCACGGTTACGAGGCGGTCGAAAACAAAATGCACATTCACGATTGGCACGCGACGATTCTCCACCTGTTAGGGCTCAATCACGAGAAGCTGACTTACAACTATGCCGGTCGTGATTTTCGCCTAACCGATGTGCATGGACAGGTGGCGGAGGAGATTATCGCGTAGCCGCCGCCCTACTTCGCGGTCCAGTCCTTCAGCACTTTGTCATCGCCGTTTCGCAAATGAAGATTGGCGATCTTGGCTTCTCCTTCGCCGTCCGCCAGGTCGATCCGGAGCTGATGCAGGCGCGCTGCCGTTTTCAAGGCAATCCGGATTGGCTGGGAATCCTCGGTCCCGGTGATCTTGAATGGGATCCTCTCCCCGTTTGGTAAAGTCGTCTTGGGATCGATGGTGTAAAAGAGATCGCCTGTTCCTTGGAATGACGTGGTCAGATCAAAGGTAATCATGTAAGGCCCGGTTGAGAGAGATTTCTGGCTGCGTAGGTCCATCGCGATGCCGGGATCTTCGCCCGTGAACGTCAAGTTCAGAAGTCCCACCGCTCTATTGATCTTCGTGTTTTTCCGAGCTCGAATTGCGACTGATGAATTCTTGCCGGATCGGGCCGCGGGAGGCTCTTCGGAGTCACTGAAGACGGTCCATTCCCGGTTCTTCCTCGGAATCACAGCGGGACGAATCTTGGGATTGGCCAGCTTTGTCGACTTCAACACATTCAGCGACATGTCCTTCCATTTTGCGATCATTTGCGCTAGCCGTTCCGGCTCGGCCTTGGCCAGATTCTCCAATTCCGTCCGATCGTTGGCCATGTTGTAGAGTTCCCATTCCTGACTTTTGAAACTGACCAGCTTCCAGTCTCCATCGCGAAGGCCGAAGTCGCTCGAAAACTGCAGGTGAATTGGTTCGGCCCGATCCAGCTCTGCGCCCTCAAGAATTGGTCGCAGGGAAACTCCGGAAACGGGGCGAAGTTCACGATCCGGATGCGCGTCCGGGACCGGCGAACCCGAGATGTCGGCCAGGGTCGGCAGCACGTCGATCAGATGAACCGGGGTTTCGTTGATCGCGCCCGGCTCCGTTTGCAACCCTGCCGGCCAATGCACGATGCCAGGCGTGCTGATTCCGCCCTCGTACTGATTCTGCTTGTAAAAGCGGAACGGCGCGTTGCGGG
>JBCDHN010000686.1:0-2732 GCA_038749915.1 Verrucomicrobiota bacterium
CGGAAGCTGGAGGATATGCAAAACACAGACGGCGGCTGGGGATGGTTCACCGATAAGTCTTCTCCTCACACCACTGCCATTGTGGTTTCCGGGCTCCAGCAGGGAATTCGCGCCGACGCGAACCTTGATCGGGGAGTTTATGAGCGTGGTCTGCAATGGCTGATGCGCTATGAGCGGGAGCAACTTCGGCGCCTGCAGTTGGCCGAAAATGAAAAAGAGCGCAAAGCCGCGGTGGACCATATGGATGCCTATGTGGCCTCGATTCTTGGCGCCGAGCAGCGAGGTGAAGCAACGATGCTGGACTTGCTCTATCAAGATCGGACGAAGCTCAATCTCTACTCCAATGCGCTTCTGGGAATGTCTCTTCATTTGGCAGATCGAAACGAGCAACGCGATATGGTGGTCCGCAATATCGAACAGTTCTTGGTGAAGGATGAAGAGAACCAGACTGCCTTTCTGAAACTCGATAATGGCAGCTACTGGTGGCATTGGTATGGCAATCAGATTGAGACACAGGCGGCTTATTTGAAGCTCTTGGTTGCGATCGATCCCAAGTCTGAGACTGCTTCGGGAATGGTGAAATACCTCCTCAACAATCGGCGCCACGGTTTCTACTGGAATAACACGCGGGATACAGCCGCGTGTATTGAAGCGATCGCAAACTATTTGGTGAAAAGCGGTGAGGCACGTCCCGATCTAACGGTTCAACTTTCCGTTGATGGTGAGGTGCGCAAGAATATAGAGATCGGCAAAAAGGATCTGTTTTCCTATGAAAACCACCTTGTGATAGGCGCTGAAGAACTCACGAGCGGTGAGCATCAGCTGGAATTTCAAAAGACCGGATCTGGTCCACTCTACTTCAACGCTTACCTGACGAATTTCACGAAAGAGGATCCGATTACGAAGACCGGGTTGGAGGTGAAGGTGGAAAGGCGATTCTGGAAGCTCACTCCAAAGGATGCCACAACAACGGTCTCGGGACAGGCTGGGCAGGTTGTTGAGCAGGATGTTGACGCCTATGATCGAGAGCGTATCGATGGGCAGACTGTGCTGCAAAGTGGTGATGAGGTTGAAGTCGAACTGATCATCGAAAGTAAAAACGATTATAGCTATATCCTGATTGAAGATATGAAGGCTGCGGGCATGGAGCCGCTTGATGTTCGCAGTGGATATGTCGGCCAGCTTGGAGCTTATCGTGAACTCAGGGATGAAAAGGTTGCCTTTTTCCTTCGAAGACTGCCCCAGGGCCAACATGCGCTAACCTATCGCATCAAGGCGGAAATTCCCGGAAAGTTCAGTGCCTTGCCCACCAGAATCATGGGGATGTATGCGCCTGAGTTGGTCGGCAACGCCGATGAGGCGAAGATCGAAATCGAAGACTCGAAGTGACCCCTGGGGCTAAGCCGCCTTGGCCAGCTTTTTGTGATTACGCTGGATGGCCTCGCGTAGCTCGTCGAGAGCAACTGGTTTGGTCAGGAAGTCGTCCATTCCCACTTCGAGGCAGCTTTCCCGAACACCGGTCAACGCGTGACCGGTCATGGCGACGATCACAGGTTGCTTCGGTAGGTCAAAATTATTCCGAATCAAGCGCGTGGAATCGATTCCACCCAGAACCGGCATCTGCAAGTCCATGATGACCATGTCATAGTCGCCGTTCTCATTGACCGAATTGGCTCCTTCCAATCCGTTAGGCGCAATGTCGACCTCGTAGCCCAGCTTCTTGAGCATCATCGAGACGATCTTCTGGTTCAACGGCTGATCTTCAACCAACAGGAACTTCGCAGGATATTCCAGAGCCATGTTCTTGGAGGCCTTGGCTTCTGCTTTCTCGGCAGCGACAACGTCTTCCGAAAAGACTCGGGCCAGGTTTTGCATCATGTCCCGTTCCTTGATCGGCTTGGGCTGCTGGCAGACTTTGGGGTGATCTGTGAGCGGCAATTCGCGACCGACCCGATGCACCACCATCACAGGAAGATTGTGACTCGCCAGTTGATTGACGAAGGCCGCGATTTGAGTCTCGTCCTGATGGGTGGCATCGAGCACGACACCCTGGGGGTTGAATTTTCCAAGCTCGGCGAACGTTCCGTCGTTCAGGCCGGAAATCGACCGGGCTTCCATCGACCATCCCTTGTAGTAGGTCTCCAGGTTCTCGGCCAGGGCTGGCCGTTGACTAACAACCGCAATCTTCTTTTCCCGAATCGCTTCAAAATAGGGGAAAAGATGCTCCATCCTTGGTTGCTCCGGATCGATCTTCAGCGGAATTTCGAAGGTGAAAGTTGCGCCCTCATCGACGGCGCTTTCCACGCGAAGGTTTCCATCCATCAACTCGGTCATTTTCTCGCAGATTGCGAGGCCCAGTCCGGAACCGCCGTATTCGCGTGTCGTGGAGTTGTCGACCTGCTGAAACGCTTCAAAAATGAGTTCCTGGTTCTCTTCCGCGATTCCCATACCATTGTCCCTGACTGAGAAGCGGATAATTGGTTTGGCGTCTTCGGTTTCGGTTACTGAGGCTTTGACCTCAATTTCGCCTCCCTCCGGGGTGAACTTGATCGAGTTATCGACCAGGTTGATCAGGATTTGGCGAAGTCGCTCATAATCGGCAAAAACCACTTCGGGGATGGTTGGATCAACCCAGTGCATCAATTCAAGATTCTTGTCGTGGGCCTTGTAAGTCATCCTCGCGGTCACGTCTTCGAGGAGTTCCCGCATTTCCATCGACTTCACGTCGAGCA
>JBCDHN010000687.1:0-2728 GCA_038749915.1 Verrucomicrobiota bacterium
CTGCGAGATCCTGGAAGGTGCCTTGGAAGGACCGGAAAGCTTGGACAACGAGGAGTCCGCCTTTGAATTGCCGGAACCGCTGAGTGAGGCGGATGCTCTGGCGAGAATTCGTGAGGTGATGAGCCAGAATGAAGTTTGCCGCAGTTTGATCGGGCAAGGCTACTATGACTGCGTCACTCCTCCGGTGATTCTGAGGAACATCCTAGAGAATCCGGGTTGGTACACCGCTTACACGCCCTATCAGGCCGAGATTTCACAAGGGCGCCTTGAAGCATGTTTGAACTTTCAAACCATGGTTGCGGACTTGACGGGCATGGCGGTGGCGAACGCCTCCCTGCTGGATGAAGGGACTGCCGCGGCGGAAGCGATGAGCATGTGCGCGAGCGGCAAGCCCAAAGCGAACCAGTTTTTTGTCAGTGAGAAGTGTCATCCTCAAACGATCGCCGTTCTAAAAACCCGGGCGGAACCCCTCGGAATTGAGCTGGTGATCGGCAATCATGAGGAGGTTGGGTTATCGGCGAAGATGTTCGGGGCACTTCTTCAATACCCGGACACGGACGGCCGAATTGAAGACTATGCCGAGTTTACTCAGAAGGCTCATGCGGAAAAGGTGGCTGTCGTCGTCGCTACAGACCTTCTCGCGCTCACCCTGCTGAAGCCTCCGGGCGAGTTTGGGGCGGACATCGCGATTGGCAATAGTCAGCGTTTTGGTGTGCCGCTAGGATTTGGTGGCCCGCACGCCGGCTTCATGGCCTGCTCGGACCAGCTGAAACGAAAATTGCCGGGCCGGTTGGTAGGTATCTCGAAGGATGCCGATGGGAAAATGGCGTATCGTCTTTCTCTCCAGACTCGAGAGCAGCATATCCGTCGCGACAAAGCGACAAGCAATATTTGCACCGCGCAGGTTCTTCTCGCGGTGATTGCGTCGATGTATGCGGCTTATCATGGGCCGGCAGGTCTGGCCGCGATTGCGCGACGGGTTCACGGGCTAACGTGCGCACTGGCGAAAGGTCTCGGCGTCGAGCCTGGATTCGACACGATAAAGGTTCCTCTCGACGAAGAAGCCTGGGAAAGAGCCCAGGAGGCGGGACTGAACCTTCGCCAATACGAGGATGGGATCGGTATTAGCCTGGACGAGCGATCCACACTCGAGGAGGTCAACGCAGTGATTCGTTGTTTTGGTGGCGAGAAGCAGAAGAAAGCGGACCCGGCCGGGATCGAAGGGAACTTTGCCCGTCAATCCGAATTCTTATCGCACCCGGTCTTTCATGCCTACCACACCGAAACCGAGATGATGCGTTACCTTCATCGCCTCGAGACGAAGGATCTGGCTCTCAATGCAAGTATGATTCCGCTGGGGAGCTGCACCATGAAACTGAATGCCGCTGCGGAGATGATGCCACTGAGCTGGGCCGAAGTGAATGGTCTTCATCCATTCGCGCCGCGCGAACAATGGAAAGGGTACGCACAACTCATTGCAGAGTTGGAGAGTTGGTTGGCTGCTTCGACCGGGTTTGATGCGGTTTCGCTTCAGCCGAACGCCGGTTCGCAGGGCGAGTATGCGGGGTTGCTTGCGATTCGCGAGTTCCTGCTGGCGAAAGGCGAGACCCAAAGAACGATCTGTCTGATTCCAACTTCGGCTCATGGCACCAACCCGGCGAGTGCGGTGATGGCTGGGATGAAAGTGGTGGCGGTGGCCTGCGATGATCAGGGGAACATTGACATCGATGATCTTCGTGCCAAGGCCTCCGAACATGCTGACGAACTGGCGGCCTTGATGGTGACCTATCCTTCGACCCATGGAGTCTTCGAGGCCGGGATTGTTGAAATTTGTCAGGTGATTCATGATCATGGGGGCCAGGTTTACATGGACGGTGCAAACATGAACGCGCAGGTCGGAATCTGTTCGCCAGCTGAACTTGGTGCTGACGTTTGCCATCTTAATTTGCACAAGACCTTTTGCATTCCCCACGGAGGCGGCGGCCCCGGGGTTCGACCGATCGGAGTCGTGAAGCATCTGGCTCCGTTCCTGCCGGGGCATCCGGAATTCCTGGACCGATCAGAAGGTGCGGTGAGCGCCGCGCCCTTTGGCAGCGCTTCGATTCTGACCATTTCCTGGATGTATATCGCGATGATGGGAGCAAAGGGTCTAACGCTGGCAACGAAGCAAGCCATCCTGCACGGCAACTATATTGCGCATCGGTTGCAGGATCATTATCCGGTCTTGTATCGTGGTCAGAATGGTCTCGTCGCCCACGAATGCATTCTGGATTTGCGGCCCTTCAAGGCAAGGGCGGGCGTTGAGGTTGAGGATGTTGCGAAGCGGTTGATGGACTACGGGTTTCACGCTCCCACCATGAGCTGGCCGGTGCCGGGGACGCTCATGATTGAACCGACCGAGAGTGAATCCCGGAAGGAAATCGACCGGTTTTGCGACGCCATGATTGCGATCCATGGCGAGATTCGAGCCATCGAAACCGGGAACGCCGATTCGGAAGATAATCCGCTCAAGCACGCTCCTCATACTGCGGACGTTTTGCTCTCAGACTCCTGGGAACGGGGATACTCACGAGAAGTTGCCGCATTCCCTGCCGATTGGCTGCGGGAATCGAAATACTGGCCGCCCGTCAGTCGGATCGACAACGTGTATGGAGATCGAAATCTGGTCTGTACGTGTCCAAGTGTTGATGAACTGGCGGAATAGTTCTTGTCAGCATCAACCCCTAAC
>JBCDHN010000688.1:0-2727 GCA_038749915.1 Verrucomicrobiota bacterium
CGCTGTTGCTGACCGCCGGAAAGCTGCGCCGGCCGATGATCGAGGCGCTCGGACAATCCCACTTTCGCCGCGAGCTCAACACTGCGTCGTCGATCCTCTTCGGTAATGTGACCGGCGTAAAACAACGGGGCCTGAATGTTCTCTTCAACCGTCAGGGTCGTTATGAGGTTGTAGCTTTGAAACACGAAACCGATGTTTTGCGCCCGAATTTCCGCTAGCCGGTCATCATCCAGCGTGGAAACCTCTTCCCCGCCCAGCAGAAACTCACCGCTTGTTGCCTGGTCAAGGCAGCCGAGAACGTTCAACAGCGTGCTCTTGCCCGATCCTGACGGACCCATGATAGCGACGTAGTCTCCCTCTGGGACAATCAGATCAATCCCCTTCAGCACATGAAGAGGTTCGCCTCCCACCATGTAGTCTTTGCGAAGATCGTGGATCTTGACAGCGTTGGGCCGATCAGACGAAGTCGAGGCGGTTTCGCTGCCAGAGTCAGCAACCATGCTATTTGGCTGCCAACCGCTTGTCCGCAGCTTTACGAGCCGCTAATTCCGCAGGGTCCGGCAATTCAATGCTCTCAAGAAAAGTGTCAGGGCTGAGAACGACCTGCTCATTGGCGTCCAATCCAGCCTCTATCAGCACGTATTTTTCATTCGCAGCTCCAATTTCGATTTCGCGGGCGGCAAGGGGTGATTCACCTTCCTTAACCAAGCAAAAATAGCGGGACTCCCGTTCGAAAACCGCGGGGACGGGCACCTTGGTTGCATGCTCCCGCTTCTGAACCATGATCGCGACCTCGGCGGTCATACCTGGACGCAGCCCTTCGGGTGGATCAAGGATCATGATGGTTGCTCCATAGTTTTTGATGTGGGCCACGTAAGAATTTTTGCGGGGCAGCGGGTACTCCGTCACCTTGGTCAATTTACCGGTCAGCTCGACTCCGGGGAGGGCGTCAAGTTTAATGTCAACGTCCATTCCCTCTTCGATCAAATCGATCCGGGACTCGTTGACCTCGGCCTGAACTTGCATCCGCTTGGGATCAGGGAGCCGGATGATTTGCTGGCGCTCGATTACCGATTTGCCTTCTTCAATCAAGGGCTCTCCGCTCAGAGTCGCTTTGTTGACGTAAACCACTTGGCCGGCGGTTGGGGCATGAATGACACACTTTCTGATCTGGTCTTCTTCCTCCAACATCTGCTCATGATCGATGGCGTAAGCTCGTTCGGCAGAAGCCAGTTTGGCCGTCGAGGTTTCAACCGCAGCCGCCAATTGGGTTAGCATTTTTTCGCGGGTGAAAGTGCGCAGGACCTCCAATTTGGTCCGGGAGACGTCCAGTTCCTTGGTGGCTTTTTCGACCGCAAAGCGATCAGCTTCGAGTTGGACCTCTGATACATAACCTTTCTCGGCAAGGCTTTGGCTATAGCGAAGGTATTCCTGTGCTCGGCGCAGATTTTCTTTCGCAACGAACTCCTCACTCTCCATTTGTTCTTCCTGCTCGCGAAACGTGCCGGACTTGTATTCCTCGAGTTCGAGCTTCGCTTTTTGAAGGTCGGCCTTTGCCTGAGCCAACTGGGCCCGACTGCCATTTACGTCGATCTGGCGGATGACGAGGCGTTCTTTTCTTTCGGCATCGTCCAGCCGAACCAGGAAGTCACCTTCCTCCACATAGGTGCCTTCGGGGATAATCTCCAGAATCGCAATTCCGTCGGAACCCGTGTCCACCTCACAGCGGATTTCGACATTGCTTGAGCTTTCCACCTCTCCGCTTTCAATCACTTCTTGAATGAATTCACCTATTTCAACGGGAGCTGTCAGAACCGTGGTGGGATCGACAACTCCTTCCTCGTTAGAGTTTGCGCTGACCAGCCACAAGCCCCCAAGAACCAAGCCGCAAGCAGGGGCGACCCATTTGATGGCCCGTTTAATGGTTCCAGCACGTTGGGCAGGAGCTGTGCTCATAAAAGTGTCTCTAGCTTTGGGCTGTGATACGCAGCGGACCGCTGTTTCGGCGATGAAACATGAGACCGTCGGTCCTTTCCTTGATAGTTTACACGGTTTTTGAAAGTAAATCTTTCCATTGCTCGGGAAAATCCGGACGCTTGATTCAGAAAGTTTTTGGACACGCCGGATTGGCTGGAATATGAGAAAAATCAACCATGAAATCCCTCTTTATCCCTCTTTTTTTAGTGGTTGTGGCTGTTGCTAGTGCGCAGGAACGCCCCAATATCATTTTCATCAACGCAGACGACCTGACCTATCGTGATTTAGGATGCTATGGCGGGCAGGCTCTCACGCCCCACATTGACGGTCTGGCTGAAGAAGGGATGCGCTTTACGCACTGTTTTCAGGCTGCTCCGATGTGCTCGCCCACTCGCCACAACATTTACACCGGGCTCTATCCTGTCAAAAGTGGAGCTTATCCCAACCACACCTTTGCAAAGGATGGGACGAAGAGCATCGTTCACTACCTCAAGCCTCTAGGATATCGGGTCGCCCTGAGTGGAAAAACCCATATTTCGCCGAAGGAAGTTTTCCCGTTTGAATACACCAGTGCCGGCAACAATCCGGACATGGGTGAAATCGATAAACTGATGGCGGAGTCCGTCGCTGAAGGCGTTCCGTTTTGCTTGTTTGCCTGCTCCAATGAGCCTCACACGCCGTGGAACAAAGGAGATGCGAGCCTCTACCCGCCGGAAAAAGTCGAGTTGCCGCCCTACTTGGTTGATACGC
>JBCDHN010000689.1:0-2725 GCA_038749915.1 Verrucomicrobiota bacterium
CGCGCTGTGCGGCACCTCGAGAAAGGTCGGGTCACGATTTTTGCGGCGGGCACCGGCAACCCGTTCTTCACCACCGACACGGCGGCCGCGCTGCGTGCGATTGAAATCGGCGCCGACGTGTTGCTTAAAGCCACCAAGGTGGACGGCGTGTACGACAGCGATCCGAAGAAAAACCCGGACGCCAAGCGTTACGAAAAGATCGGCTACATGCAGGCGATTCAGGATCAGCTCAAGGTGATGGATCAGGCAGCGTTTTCTTTGTGCATGGAGAACCACTTGCCGATTGTGGTTTTCGATGTGTTCAAACCTGGCAACTTAAAGAGAGTGATCAATGGCGAGCCAGTGGGAACTCTGGTTGGCGATGTTTAAAAAATTTTTCTGTAGGGCGAGGATATTTGCCGAAGGCAAATTCCTTGCCGTGGCGTTATCAAAAGTCTCAGGCTGTTGCTGATGGTCCTACGCCCATGCGTCGGCAAGGAATTTCGCTTCGCGAAATATCCTCGCCCTACAGAAGAGTCGAACCAACAGGAGGTCGGTACTTGACCCGCACAAGCGGCCCATTAGTTTGGAGGTATTATGGCTCTGGATGACGTATTGTTGGAAACCGAGGAAAAGATGTCGAAGTCGGTGGAAGTGGTGAAGGAAGAATTCGCCTCGATCCGGACGGGAAAGGCATCGCCGGATTTGGTCAGCCACCTTCGGGTGGATTGTTATGGCACCTCGATGGTCATGAGGGAACTGGCGGCGATCACGACGCCGGAGCCTCGGATGCTGGTGATTCAGCCTTGGGATGCCTCCAACGTTGATCCGGTGCGCAAGGCAATTGAAGAATCGAATGTGGGAATTACACCCATGGTGGACGGCAAGCTGATCCGGCTACCCATTCCCGAACTTTCCGAAGAGCGTCGGCACGATCTCGTTCGGACGGTGAAGAAGATTGGCGAGGACGGCCGCGTGGCCATTCGAGCAAGCCGTCGTCACGCCATGGATGAAGTCAAGAAGATGCAAAAGGCCGGAGAGCTGACCGAGGACGATCTGACGATGGCGGAGAAGGAAATCCAGAAACTGACCGACGAGTACGTCGGCCAGATCGATACCTCCCTTGATCACAAGGACAAGGAATTGATGAAGGTCTAGTGGTTAGCCGCCCGTGCGCGCCACGGGCCGATTGAGTTCGTAGGATTCGAGAACGTAGACTGCTTTGGTGTTGGATTCAGCGGAAGTGTCCTGGGTTTCGAAGCGAATGATTCCCACTCCAGGCGAGATGAGGGTGCGCATGACAAGATCACCTGGATCGCCGGATTCTTTGTAAAGATATTCGATGACATCAAATTCGCCGGCGGGCACTTTGACTTTCTCGGTCAACCTTCGGGCCTTCATTTCGCCGGCGGAGGCTTTGTACTCCAGCGTTTCGTCGAGAGATTTGGGAATGCGATAAAAGACGTCGCGTTTTTCGATCTTGGTGTCGTCCGGAAGATCGATGATGTCGAAAAGATTCATGGCTTCTTCCTGCCCTTGGTCGGTGGAACGAACCCAGTAAAGGTCGCCCCATTCTTCCATGCCGTACCAGTAAGTACCATCGATGCGTGCGGACTTGATGACGCGGTTGCTGACGGGTTCTCCGCGTTGGCCCAGCATCTTGTATTTCCAGCTATTACCGACGTACAGCGGAATGAGTTCAGCTGAGACTGGTAAGTTGGTCCCCAGCATCGATAAAAATAACGCGAGGCAATAAGTAGGCAGCAAGCAGGCTTTCATCTCATTTCTTTCCAGTTGAAGGATGATGTTGGCTGAATATTGAGAACCCGATAATCGCCTAAAGCGAGATAATTACGCAAGGCATTGTGCAGGAAGTTCTTAGCCGCCAGGCATGCTTCGGGAAGTTCAAGACCGGAAGCTAGCGCGGAAGCCATAGCGGAAGAGAGGGCACAACCCGTGCCATGTGGGTCCAAACCTTGGATTTTTGGAGCCCTCAACACAGTGATTTTGTTTTCATGACAGAGGAGATCAACGGAATCCGCGCCGTTTTTTTGAACACTTTTAAAAAGGAAGGCGGAACCGGTTTCCCGGGCGAGCGCCCTTCCGGCTATCTCGAATTCTTTTCGTAGCCGCAATTCTTTACCTGCCAGCCAACTGGTCTCTGCGCGATTGGGTGTGACGACTGTCGCCATCGGCAACAAGTGTTCTCGCACAACATCCATGGTTCCTGGCTCGACCAGGGGGGCTCCCGTCGAAGCCATCATGACCGGGTCCACCACCACTGGGATTTCGCTGCCATGTTCGCGAATCGCGGCCACCACCTCTTGGGCGATTTTCTTTTTCAATAGCATGCCGGTTTTAATTGCCGCAACGGGATAGGCCTCGAAAACCAGGTCGATTTGCTCACGAACGCGCTTAGCCGGAATGGGGGTAAAACTGCCGACATGGCCAGGATGCTCCGCCACGACACAAGTGATGGCGCTGCAACCGTAGGCTCCTGTTGTGGCAAAGACACGGAGATCGGCCTGGATGCCGGCTCCTCCGCTGCAGTCACTCCCGGCGATGGTGAGAATGACTGGAAAAACCTCATCCGGCTTACGATTTTTGCAATTCAGGGGCACGAAAAATATCCTTTATAGTTGATAGTCTATCAGTTACACCAAGTAGCGTGTCTGACCGAATTGCCGAGTTGGCCGGCTTCGAGGTCTCACTACGCGGTGTGGAGTATAGCCGTGATGTGCAGACC
>JBCDHN010000690.1:0-2723 GCA_038749915.1 Verrucomicrobiota bacterium
CAAGACCGCTGAGAATTTCCGCGCCCTCTGCACCGGCGAACAAGGATTCGGCTTCAAAGGAAGCTCGTTTCACCGCGTTATTCCCGGATTCATGTGCCAGGGCGGCGATTTCACCAACCACAACGGAACCGGCGGCAAATCAATCTACGGAAACAAATTCCCGGACGAAAACTTCAATCTCAAGCACACCGGCCCCGGCATTCTCAGCATGGCGAACGCAGGTCCGAACACGAATGGCTCCCAGTTTTTCCTCTGCACCGCCACCACCGGTTGGCTTGACGGCAAGCACGTCGTTTTCGGTAGCGTGGTCGAAGGAATGGATGTTGTCACCAAGGTCGAGGGACTCGGCTCTCGCTCCGGCGCCACGTCCAAAAAGATTGTGATCGCAGATTCCGGCCAGCTTTAATTCTACTCTGTTAAAAGTTGTCGAGGTCACGTAGAAAAGGGTCTCCGCACCCGCTGCGGAGCATCACGCAAACAGGCTCTTTGGCGGATACGGAGATCCTTTTCTACAATCTAACAAAGTAGATTTAATCCTCCGATCATGATGCGCTGGAAGACTTATGCGTTCTTGTTCCCTCTGATCGTATGGGGCGAAACCGTTGCTCAGGCATCAGATGTCGGTCGCCCATTCTTCGCTTTTCAAAACGGCGTCCGTTTCTCCTCGGCCGAGGAGAGAATTGAAGCCCTGAAAACGCTCGGCTATGACGGAATCGGATCGGCCCGACCGCAGGATCTGGAGAACCGATTGAAGCTCTATGACGCGGCCGGGCTAAAGATCTTCAGCCTCTATCTGGGAGGACTCCTCAACCCCAACGGCACCGAGGTCAGCCCTGAGATCAAAGAAGCGATCCGCATTCTGAACGGGCGCCCAACTGTGATCGAGTTGTTTGTGCGGGGCGGATCCTCCAACACCGACGAAGAAGCGATCGCCTATGTTCGGGAAGTGGCTGACCTCGCCAACGAATCCGGCTTGAAAGTTGTTCTCTATCCCCACTCCGGGTTCTACGTCGACACGCTCTCAGACGCGGTTCGGATTGCCCGGCTTAGTGAACGCGAAAACGTGGGTGCCATGTTCAACCTCTGCCATTTTCTAAAAGTCGAACCTGAGGCTGACCTTGCTCAGGAACTGAAGAACGCGAAACCCTACCTCTGGAGAGTTAGCACCTCAGGAGCGGATGTCGGAGGCACGAACTGGGGCCAACTGATCCAAACGCTGGATCAGGGCAGTTTTGATCAAACCACTCTCTTCGCAATTCTGGACGAGATTGGCTATCGCGGACCGGTCGGCCTCCAGTGCTATGCGATCAAAGGCGATCCCTTTCAAAATCTGGAACGATCGATCCAAGCATGGCGCAGGCTATCCGATTGACCGAGTTTTTGCGATTATAAGCTTCACTTATGCCTCCGCTTTTTTTGGCGAAGAATCCGCCCCTCTTGTCGTCATCCCGCTGACGATTCAGCCTTACGTAAAAGCGTTGGAGCACTTCCCGATAGGTCAACAAAGCGGTCAGGCCTGATTGGTGGATTTGTCCGCTTGAGGTTCACTACGCTCTCCGCAGGAGCGACCCGCGGGACCAATGGTCCGATTGCGGTTTACAGCATTCATTTTTTGCTTATAGTTCGCAAAAATTAACTATATGTTTTTATGAAGCAATTCTCCATCTTCTTTATCGTTCTCCTTGGTTTTGCGACCTCTGCCTTTGCCGGAGATTCCGCAAAAATGGTCATCGAAGACCCGGTTTACTTCGACAACGTCCGGCGCCCCGTCACCAACCCAACTCTGTTTGATACCGCACTGCCACAAACCAAGCTGCATGCGATCATGATTCATCAGACCCTGCCGGACTTCATTGATACCACGCTGGGTCAACTGCCGGTCGGTGGCGATCTTCAAGTCTATGCCGTTCAAGCCGAATTGGCTCTCGGAGAGCGATTCTCTCTCGTGGCTGCCAAAGACGGTTACATCGATTTTCAACCAGATGCGACCTTCTCCAACACGAGCGGCTGGGCCAACCTCTCAGCTGGCGCCAAATGGGCGTGGCTTTATCGCCCGGAAAACCAAGTGGCATCCGCCTTTCAGTTGCTCTATGAGGCACCAAGCGGAAACCGCGATGTCTGGCAGGGTGAAGGCGACGGCCAAATCATCCCCTCCCTGTTCTACCTTCAATCCTTCAATCGCCTGCAATATTCCAACGCCTTTGGTTTCCGGCTTCCGGTCGATGGAGATGCCGAAAGCTCTCAATTCTACACCAGCCAGCACATTGGCTATCACCTGACTGATTGGCTCTATCCGTTGATCGAGTTGAACTGGTTCCATGTCATGGATCAGGGCGACGGTGCCTCCCGCTTCCCAGCTCAGGCCGGTGGCATCACTCCCGCGATTGCCCGGTTCGAAGCTGGCGACCTCGTCAACTGGGGCGCGCTGAATTCCGGAGCAAACGATGACCTTGTCACCATGGCAATCGGTTTCCGCGCCGAGTTCCCATTCCTGAAAGATCAGGCCGACTTCGGTTTTGCCTGGGAATTCCCGCTCACGGATGGCGACGCCACGATCCTCGACGATCGTTTCACCTTCAGCGTCGAACTGCGCTACTAAGCGAAGCCTAACTTCAGAATCTCCAGAAGGGGCGCGGGAAACCGTGCCCCTTCTTTTTTTGTCTAGGCATTGTCCTCGATCAGAGCTTTGGTGCCATGCGCATGAAGATCCGCTTCGCCATCGA
>JBCDHN010000691.1:0-2716 GCA_038749915.1 Verrucomicrobiota bacterium
CGTTGGCTCAGATTAAGAGGAATGCGAACTCGGCGACGGGGCAGAAGCTGAAGAAGCCGTTGGCTCATCCGATGCGTGGCGAACGTCGGCCGATTCCGGCAAGGAATGCGAAGACGGGTTGGATCCGGATTGAGAAAGCGGCGGCGAACAACTTGAAGGATGTGAACCTAACGATTCCCGTGGGACGCTTGACCGTTTTGTGCGGGATTTCCGGATCAGGGAAGAGCAGTTTGATGCGTGGTGTGCTTCAACCTGCGGTTCGTGCGAATCTACCCAAGGATCGAAGCAAACCCGCTGAGAAAACCTGGAAATCGATCAAAGGTGTCGATCAACTCGAAGCCGTCTATGAGGTCGATCAATCGCCGATCGGCAAGACCAGTCGTTCGACGCCCGGGACGTATATCAAGGTCTTTGACGAGATTCGAAAGCTCTATGCACAGGTCCCCGATGCCCGTGCTCGCGGCTATACGGCCAGCCGGTTCAGCTTTAACACCGAAGGTGGCCGATGCGAAACTTGCAAGGGGAACGGCCAGATCAAGCTGGAGATGAACTTCCTGCCGACAAGCTACGTGGAGTGTGAGGACTGTCACGGAATGCGTTACAACGACGCGACCCTGGAGATCCTTTATAATGGAAAGAACATTGGTCAGGTCATGCAGATGAGTATCGACGAAGCGGCGGAGTTCTTTGAGGCCAGCCCCCGGATCTCGCGAACTTTGGGGCTCTTGTGCGATACGGGATTGGGCTATCTGCAATTAGGCCAGCCCAGTCCGACACTGTCCGGTGGCGAAGCTCAGCGCATCAAATTGGTGAGTGAGTTGACCCGTGGTGTTGGGCGAAGCCAGACGGCGAAGCTGCGGCAAAATCGCCAGCCAAAGTCGTTCCTGTACCTGATCGAGGAACCGTCAATTGGGCTTCACATGCAGGACGTCGAGCGTTTGTTGGAAGTCTTGCATCGCCTTGTTGATGACGGTGCAACGGTCGTTGTGATCGAGCATAACCTCGATATTGTGGCAGAGGCGGATTATGTGATCGAAATTGGACCTGAAGCCGGAGAGGATGGCGGCGAGGTCGTCGCGGCTTGTCCTCCCGAACAAATCCTGGAGCAGGAGGGAAGCCGGACCGCTCCGTTTTTGAAGACGGTATTGTCGATCGCAAAGAGCAGCTGACCCAGCTAACGATTTGTGCGATGATAGATTTTGAAATCACGGTGGAAGTCGTAGTGATGACTTTTAGTCGCCACTGGAAAATTCCCCGATTTCCTGGCGACTAAAAGTCACCACTACCGAATTCGTCCAAAGTAGAAGTCACTCAGCCTGCGACGCAGGCTTCGGAAGCGTGATTTGAAAGGTGGTGCGGATACCGGGCTGGCTGTCCACCGTCAGCGTTCCCCCATGAGCTTCGATCGCGCGATTGACGATGGAAAGGCCAAGTCCCGTGCCTTTTACTTCCTTTGACGAATGGGTTTTCTCCACGCGATAAAAACGTTTGAAGACGTGGGGAAGATCTGAACTTGGGATCCCCACTCCGTTGTCGCTGATTTCGAGGATGAAGTTTTCGTTTGTCTGGTCGGGTCTGAGTTTGATTTCAATTTCAAAGCCAGCCTGGTCATTCTGTTTCAGTGAGTTTTCAATCAGGTTGAAGAAAATCTGGTCCCAGTAATAGCGGTCTCCAATGATCGATCGATCCTCTGGCATATCGATGACGACGTTGGCATCTCTCTCGACAATCAGGAGTTGGAGATGCTCGACCATGTCGGAAGCGCTCTCGAGAAGATCAAACGGTTCAGAGCGGATCAGCTCCGAGTTGTTCTCCAGTTTGGAGATGGTCAGCATGTCCTCGACGATCCGGCCGAGCCGAATCGCATGTTTGTTCATCACCGCTAGAAACCGGTCCATCATTTCCGGATCGGTGACATCGCCGTCGATCAAGTTTTCCAGATAACCAGTGATGATTGAAAGCGGAGTCCGAAGCTCATGGGAAGCGTTGGCAACAAAGTCGCGTCGAATTTGCTCAAGGTGATGACGCTCCGACTCATCCCGCAGAATAACCCAAACGCCTGGAACCCCCTGCATGGGAAAGGGCAGGGGACCGGCTTCAACCATGATGTAGCGATCCATCTGTTGACCTTTTTGCTCGACACGTTCTTCCATGCGAATCGTGGACGTACGCTTCTCCTGTTGTTCAAGCGCTTCCGGCATCACCTGGATATTGCGGTGGTCGAGAAAGGCTTCGATGGCGGGAAGATTGATGATGTCCGGTTTGTGGGCGAACGTTCGGCGGGCTGAATTGTTGGCAAACCCGATCCGCAGATCATCCCGCACAATGAGAAAGCCGTCTTCAAACTGATCCAGAATGGATTCGGTCAGGCGTTTTTGCCGGTTTTCGAGGGCAATCCGTTCGATACGCTCATCCAGCTGCTGGTTGATTTGCTGGGTAAGTTGCTGAACCGAGGAAGGCGTGAGAATGCGGCGCTCGGGTTCAGCCTTCGTGCGTTGGTCATCAGGCGAGCGAAATCGCTCTCCCAACCTTGCGATCGAGCTCCGCAATCGCAGGTGGTAAAGCAGCAGGGCAATGAATCCCAAACAGGCGACCCATGCTACGAAAGTAGTGATCACGACATTCTATACCTCACCTTCTTCCGCCGGTTGCTTGAACCGATAGCCAATGCCGCGAACCGTTTCGATGCAATCTCCGTGCGGTCCCAGCTTCTCAC
>JBCDHN010000692.1:0-2715 GCA_038749915.1 Verrucomicrobiota bacterium
AGGCCACGCCGATGCGATCCGCCATGCTCGCTTCACCTTTCTTGAGGTAGGCGCGGGGATCATACGTCTTTTTGTTTCCGACCTCTCCATCAATTTTAAAGACTCCCTCCACGTTCTCGCACATGTGGCTCGCGATTGGGCGGGTAAATGCATACTGCGTGTCCGTGTCGACGTTCATCTTGATCACGCCATAATCCAAAGTTTCGCGAATCTCTTCGAGAGAACTACCGGATCCGCCGTGGAAAACCAGATCAAACTCTGATTCCGGCCCGTATTTGGACATCACCACCTCCTGGCCTTGCTTGAGAATCTCCGGCTTCAGCTTCACGGCACCGGGCTTGTAGGAACCGTGGACGTTACCAAAGGTGGCGGCAAAGGTGAATCGGCCCAATGAGTTCAAGGATTCATAAACTGCAAGCATGTCTTCCGGAGTCGTATAGAGCTTCTCCGCCGGCATGTCTTCGGTTCCGGCTGCTCCATCTTCCTCTCCACCGACAACTCCGGCCTCCACTTCAAGAATGATTTCAGCCTCGGCGCAGATTTCGAGATACTCCTTCGAGATCGCCATGTTTTCCTCCAGAGGCAGAATCGACGCATCAAGCATGTGGTTCTGAAAGAGATTGTTCTTTCCGGCCTTTCGGCGCTCCAAGGTGGCTTCAATAAGAGGCTTCAGGAACTTCGGAGCCATCTCAGGCTGACAGTGATCCGTGTTTAACGCGATGAAAACGTCATATTGCTCGGCGAGAGCATGCGCGGCTTCGGCAAGAACGATCGTCCCAAGCGTTGCGTCCTTGTGATTGAGACCGGAAACAAACTGACCAGCGCCGGTCGAGAACTGAATGATTCCGTCGGACTTTTTGTCCGCAAACCCTTTCAAAGCGGCATTGAGAGTCGGAATGCTTGAGCAGTTGATCGCCGGATAGGCGTAGCCACCCTGCTGAGCGGCATCTAGCATGTCTGCAAATTGTTTTGGTGAAGCGATAGGCATATCGCCGCGAGTCTAGTCCCAATTCAGGGGGCGTCAAGCGGGGGAATTTGGGATGGATAGCCTCCCGAAAGCGGGGCAGGAGCATTAGGTTTGGAACATGAGCTTTCCACAACCTCTAACAATAAAGTAAATACAATATTTGACTTGATAAAACAATTAGATTCACTTAACTATTACTTTCCCCTAACCAACACTCCGATGAATCATATGCTCCTCATCACCGCACAACGGTGCGGTTTGAACGATAGCTCCAAAGTAGCCCAACTCGTGAGGGCCGCCAAAACCAGCAACCGGTCAGTTATCGACACTTTCCTGGAGTCCGGAGAACTCAACGAGAAGTCCTTTCTCTATCAGTTGTCCCAGAACTTGATGATGCACTGGTGGGAGCCTGATACGGACTGGGAATGGTCCAGCGATTTGGCCGACATCGTTAACAAGGAAGATGCCGAGCACTGGCAGATTGTGCCTATCAAAATGGAGGAGTTTCGCAACCCCGCGTCCCGGGAAATTCACATCGCATCCTATCAGCCCATCGATGAAGATGCAGTGATTCAGCATTTCAACCAGCGCCAGACAACACGCGTTGTCTTTTATCTCACGACCAGAGATGTCGTGAGCGATGGGCTCGACGGGATTTACGAGATCGAAGGCCTTCCAGCGTAGTCAGCGCGATCCGCTACGCACTCCCGATTGGCGTTGGTCAAACTCGTTTGGGTTTCGACAGGCTGATCGGGCGGTCTCCTCACTGATCAGACCAGATCGGAACGAAGCCACGGCCGTATCGACGAAACGCTGAGTTCCCAAAGAGCTTTCTCGTCCCATGAACTCCCCGATCTGCTCGAAGTCGCCACTGGAGAGCCAACGCCGTGTGGCCCCCGAGATTTCGAGATGCTCCGTCAGCAGATGAAGGCCGCCCTCGGAAGCAGGAACCAGAGTTTGGGACAAAACTCCGATCAACTGGGTTCCCAAAACCATGAGAGCGCTGGCTCTCTCCGTTCCTGAAAACAGGGCCAGCATTCGCTCAAAAGTCTCCGGAACATCCGCTGAGTGAAGAGTCGCAAACACCAGGTGACCGGTCTCGCTCGCCTGCATCGCAATCCGCGCCGTCTCGACATCGCGGATTTCCCCGACCAGAATGACGTCCGGGCTTTGCCGAAGGGCCGCCTTCAGACCTGACGCGAAAGAGTCAGTATCGGTGCCGACCTCCCGTTGAGTGACGATGCATTTCGAAGGCTGAATCAGATACTCGATGGGATCTTCGATCGTAACAATATGCTTCGATTGTTGCTGATTGATCCAATTGAGCAATGCGGCAATGGTCGTCGATTTTCCGGAGCCGGTCCCCCCTGTCACGAGGACAATCCCTCCTTTTCGCCTCCCCCACTCCTGCAAAAGCTCGACCGGAAGCCCTAACGACTGAAGATCGGGAATGGCCGTTTTGATGGGCCGCAATGCAGCAGAAAGAAGCCCCAGCTGACGGTGCAGATTGACGCGAAACCGCAGTCCAGAACTTGTTTGCCAACTTGCGTCGTGTTCCCGATGAGTTTCGGGACTCGCGCCACAAGCCACCCAGAACTGGGTCAGTTCTTCCTGGCTAACGGCTTGCTCTGACAGTGGCCTCACATCCCCAAGCTCGCGAAAGTGGGGAATCTGCCCGACCTTTAGAAAGATGTCTTCAGCACCGTGCTGAACGGCCAGGGAACAGAGCTGTTCGATCTGAGTGAGCA
>JBCDHN010000693.1:0-2715 GCA_038749915.1 Verrucomicrobiota bacterium
CTCCCGCGCCGGTCATGATGACCTTGGACGCGAGTAAGCGTGACGTCTGTACTGTGAAACGTGAGAAAACCGCATCGCCGCTGCAAAGCCTCGTACTCCTGAACTCGCCGCAGTTTGTCGAAGCGGCCCGTGTCACTGCGGAGAAATTGCTCGATCTTTACGGCGATGATCAACCGGCGTTGATCGAACATGCATTTCGCCTGCTGACAAGCCGGATGCCTGAAGCTCGCGAACGGGAAATCCTTACTTCGTTGCTAACGGAACAGTTGGCGGAATTTTCCGCAAAACCTGACCACGCTGCTGAGTTTCTTACTGCCGGAGCGAAACCGCCATCCAAGGTGCATGACCTTGCCAAGCTTGCCGCCACGACCGTATTGGTTTCAACGTTGATGAACTTCGACGAAAGTTATACCAAACGTTAGGGCATATTCAGTAAAGAAGCAGCCGATGTTAGTCTCGTCTTCCAATTGCCGCCTGGTTGGGAGACAGTTCCGGAATCAATTCCGTTGCCGAGTGGAGAATTACTTCTCCAGAATCGGGAATCGCGATGGGGGCGCCGGATGATTTGGAAGGGGAGTTTAGTCGCGCGGCTACCCAAATCGGGCCATAATCCAAGCGATAAAGCTGGTGCGCAGGATCATGGTGGACGGTGAGGTTTTCCTCGTCCAACCAACCAGCACCTTTCCATTCCTTTCGGAGTTTCAGGAGAGTGCGATACCACTCAAGCATGCTGAGGTCGCCATCGCTCTGGGGAGGAAGCTTGGACTTCAGGAATGCTTCTTCTGAAAACGGAGAGACAAACTCTTTCCAGTCTTGATGAGTATAGTCACGTTTCCGTCCGGCCACGACCGCTTTTCGAAGCCGTTCATCGCCATAGTCGACAAAAAAGCAAAACGGCGTGCTCGCGAATTCCTCGCCCATAAACAAGAATGGGACCGCAGGATGGAGCAGTGTTAGGGCAACGGCTGCCTTCTGTGCATCCGGCCCAGCCAATTCAATCAGCCGCAAACCACTGGGATGGTTCCCAACCTGGTCATGAGTTTGCAAACCGTGAACGATGCGAGAGAGCTGAGCCTTTGCGCCAGTCTCTTTTCGCTGAATCTTGCCTTCACGATACTCGTAGAGGAAGCCCTCCCGGAGGCAGTCCGTCAGGGCGTGTTTGTCTGCATAGTTGCGTCCGGCGACCTCATGTTGATCGATCACAATGCTTTGGATTCCGTGCGGGATTTCATCACTCCAGACCGCATCATATCCCGCTTTGAGCAACTCGTCATCGTAGACATTGGTCTCACCGATGAGATGGATCTTGCGCCTGGATTGGACCCGGAGCTCTTCAACGGCCAGTGCGATTTCACGGACAATGGGAACCGGGCTATCGTCAAACATCAGACGAATGGCATCAAGGCGAAGACCGTCGAGATGAAACTCTTCCAGCCAGTAGACTGCATTCCCAACAATGTAGTCACGAACCGGTCGATGGTTGGCCCCGTCAAAGTTGAAGGCTTCTCCCCACGGAGTACGATGGCGTTTGGAAAAGTAAGGGCCGAATTCTGCGAGGTAGTTTCCCTCCGGGCCAATGTGGTTGTAGACAACGTCGAGAATCACGGCCAGGCCGCGTTGATGACAATCATCGACGAACGCCTTGAACTCATCCGGCCTACCGTAGGCACACGCGGGTGCGAAAAAGTTAACGCCGTCGTAGCCCCAGTTCCAGCGTCCCGGGGTCTGGGCGATTGGCATGATTTCGATGGTGTTGATGCCAAGATTCAAGAGCTCATCGAGTCGTTCAGTCGCACCGGCGTAGGTTCCGGCAGCGGTAAAGGTGCCAACATGAATCTCGTAAATCGCTAGCTCATCCCGGCTCAGTCCAGACCAGGCGGCGTCACTCCAGGAATATGCTTCCGCATCAATGATTTGGGAGGGGCCGTGGACGCCTTCGGGTTGAAAGCGAGAGGCTGGATCCGGACGTGATGCTTCGCCATTGAGGCGATAGCGATAAAGCTCGCCAGCTTTCACCCCTTCAATCTCTCCTGCAAAAAAGCCATCGTCATCTTTGTCCAGGGCCACCCATTCAGGTTTTTCGCCGCGATTCAACTCGACCTCCACACGTTTGCGTTTGGGGGCCCAAACACGGAATTGGACCACGTTTTCGCGAACAGTTTTTGCTCCGACGAACGACATTTCGCGTACGATGTCCGAATCCTGGCCCGGATCAACCCGACAGGCTGGATTTGCGTGTCGGCGGAAGGTCGATAGGGTTTCAGCTATTATCCCGTGAATGGTTCCAATGAAGTGTACCGGATTTGATTCCCCCCTTGGCCTCAGTCGCCGCGCCGCCTTGCAACGTTTTGGAGGCGGTCTGGGATCACTTGCCCTGACCGATCTCCTCGCTCAGGAGAGTGGATTTCATCATCAGGCAAAAGCCAAGCGAGTCATTTACCTTTTCCAATCGGGTGGTCCTTCCCAGATGGATCTTTTTGATCACAAACCACGGCTCGTTGCCGAAACCGGTCAGGAGCTTCCTGACTCGGTTCGCCAGGGACAACGGCTGACCGGGATGAGCGGAAATCAGGCCAGTTTGCCGCTCGTGGGTTCCCCGTTTCAGTTTCAGCAACATGGAGAGAGTGGAGCGTGGCTCAGTGATCTGTTGCCACATACCGCCAAGGTTGCCGACAACCTCTGTTTTGTGAAGTCGATGTATACCGAGGCGATCAA
>JBCDHN010000694.1:0-2710 GCA_038749915.1 Verrucomicrobiota bacterium
CGTCGTCGTTGATGCTGGCGTTGGTCCCGACTGTAGCGAGCACGACGATCTGCACCAACTCGGATTTGGGACCGGCACTGCGAACTTCACCAAACAAGTCGCCATTGAAAAAGAATTGGCCCAAACCATGGTTGAGCGAGGGGCGGCGTTTGCTAGGAATCTCTATCAAAAAGGCACTCGCATGATCTGCTTGGGGGACATGGGAATCGGAAACACGACCGCGGCATCGGCCGTAGCCGCAGTCGTTACCGGGGCGGCACCCGGAGCCACCGCCGGAAGAGGCACCATGGTCGACGACGAAACTTTGAAACGTAAAGTCGGGGTCATCGAACGAGGCATAGAGCGGCACCAGCCGAGCCGAACCGATGCGCTCGCCATTCTCAGCGCTTTCGGCGGCTACGAAACCGGTTTTCTTTGCGGGTGTATTCTCGGTGCAGCGACGAGGCGCATGCCGGTTATTCTTGATGGTTACCCCACCACTGCCGCAGCCCTGCTGGCTGAGATTTTTTCTCCCGGTGTCAAGAACTTCATGATCGCCGGCCACCAATCCGTCGAGCCTGGTCACCGCCTCATGCTTAGCTACCTCGACAAAAAGCCGCTCATCAATCTTTCCATGCGCCTGGGCGAAGGCAGCGGTGCAGCCCTGGCCATTCCCATTGTGATGGCCGCCACCCGATGCCTCAACGAAATGGCAACCTTCGAAGAAGCTGCCGTGGCAAACGCGATATCGTGAAACGAATCCTGCAGGACTTCAAACTCAGCATGGGGTTCCTGACACTGATCCCGATTGGCGACATCGGCAAAGCTGATCTGGGCAGGTCGCTTTATACCTTTCCGTTTGTCGGGTTGCTGATTGGAGCAGTCACGGTCGCGGCTGGATTGGCATGCCAATTCCTTTTCATTGATCCCGTTCACATCGTCGTAGTGCTCATCGTTTCTGCCAGCCTCACCGGTGGCCTGCATCTTGACGGATTGGCGGATACTTTCGACGGCCTTTGCTCGTGGCGTTCGTCCGAGGAGAAGCTCAAGATCATGAAAGACAGCCGGGTTGGCGTCATGGGCGTGCTCGCATTGGTCTTCGTCCTCCTGATGAAACTAACATGCCTGATCGCCCTCGGTGATCACTGGTGGCTGGGGGCGCTGCTTGCTCCCGTATGGGGACGGTGGGCCGCCTTTTACTGCCTTCATTTTTTCCCACCAGTCGAATCAGGGCTCGCCAGCCAAACCGGCAAGGGTTCTCGAACCCAGTTCATCATTGCCTCGCTCGCCGTTCTCGTTTTCACCGGCGCAGCCTTTTGGTTCGGAGGAATTTCCATTTCAAAACTCTTCCTTCCCCTTGCCATCGTGCTCCCGCTTCATCTCTTCGCTCGCAAGGCCAAACGCTCGATCGGCGGAATTAATGGTGATATTTGCGGTGCAGCTTCGGAGCTATCCGAAGTGGCTCTGCTGATGACTCTTTGTTTCCAATTCATGGATCATGAATTGGGTGAAGACACCCTTGCTGCAGCCATGAATTTCGTTCACAACACCGATGCACTGATCATTGATTTACGGCAGAACACAGGCGGCTCCCCTCATATGGTAGCGCTAATTGCATCCTAATTTTTTGGCGATAAAAAAAGAGTAAGTATTTTACTAGTGAAAACGTAAAGGGGCAAAAGTATGGCGATAAGGATCTCTACATCCTGACCAGCAAAGGGACCTTTTCTGCTGCCGAAGGATTTTCATACCACTTCAAGAACCTCAAACGCGCAACGATTGTTGGCGAAACAACCGGCGGAGGCGCTCATCCCGGCGAGGTGTTTCGCTTACACGAACACTTTTCTGCATTCATTGCTACCGGACGTGCAATCAATCCCATTACGAAAACAAATTGGGAAGGAGTTGGCGTCAAGCCCCACATTCCAACGTCGAAAGAAGCAGGTCAGGCTTCGTCTCTCTTTCCGCAAGGAAAACTTTTGCTATGGGGCGTCACGGGGGCCATCAAACCCTGGCCCGCCCGACGCCACATAGCCGTTGCTGGCTCCAGATTCATCCGTACTGACCCAGAAGGCGTATAGCGCGCCATTTGTCAGGTGAAAACGAAACCGCACTGGCTTGTCCTTCAGATCACCCAGATCTTTCCCACCTGCCCACCGCACTTCGCTTTTCGTCTCATCCAACTGAACCGGGACGCAGTTCGCCAAGGTAAATGGCTCGATGGGGTCGCCTTTGAGATCGATAACTCCGACCTTTAACTCTCCCTGCGAAGCCTCCACGTTCACGAAGAGGTGCTTCCCGCTGAACGTGACCGGACGCGTCTCCAACACCCCGACCTCGTCACTTGCTTCCATGGAAGCAAAACCATCCCGCCTCAACTTCGCCAGGTTAATTGTCATGGTTTCGTTGCGAGAGGGCTTTCCATCGAGCGTTTTCCCTGAGGTTCCTTCGTAGTAGAAATACAGCTCCTCTCCGACAATCACGCAGCCGCCTCCGGCGGGCCGCAGGTACCCGAACTCCGGATTTCCGACTCCCATCTCTCGCTCGATCGGTATGAACGGATCACGATTGGCTCGATCCCAGTGAAAGCCATCCCGGCTGAACCCAACAAATATCTGATTGATCTTTGGAATCTTCACGGACTTATCAAACTGGTTATACCACAGCGAAAAGGTGGATAGCATCAGGCTTTCGTAAGCCACTGAATCCCGCTGATACATCTGAGGCGTGA
>JBCDHN010000695.1:0-2707 GCA_038749915.1 Verrucomicrobiota bacterium
GGACCAAATGCGAGGATTGATACTGGCGGATTCCTGGCTTCCACCCTCGATCTCAGCGACGAGAACTTCCTTGGGGGAGGCGACCTGTTTTTTAGCGGAAACTCTCCTGCCGCTGTGGTAAACCTCGGCGCGATTAGTGCGAGTGATGGCGATGTGATTTTGATTGCGAATCAGGTGAGTAACCAGGGAACCCTGAACGCGCCCAACGGTATGGTTGGACTCGGCGCAGGAACCGAGGTCTTGCTCGCTGAAAGTGGCAACGAGCGGATGTTTGTTCGGGGGGGCGTTGGCGGCGAGGTTGGCGTGGATAACGCCGGGGCGATCGAAGCACAGGTTTCCGAACTGAAGGCGGGTGGATCCATCTACGGTACTGCAATCCGAAACACCGGCCGAGTGAGGGCGACGTCCGTCCATCGCGAAGGTGGCCGAATCATGCTCAAGGCAGATGGAGGAACAGTGGCCAATGTAGGAAGACTTGAGGCTTCGAATGGAGCGGGCGAGTCGAGCGTTGCAATAGACAGTGGTATCGGCGGAAATGTGGTCTTTGAACCGGGAGGCAGTGCTGACGCAGACACAGTCTCGGCTCGGACAGAAGGTGGAGGAATTGCAGTGGTTGAGGGTTCGGCCATCAGTGCTTCGGTCATCGATCTGCAGGCTCCTGCAGGATCAATTGGAATAGGGGGGCAACTTGTCGGACGTGATTCGGCCCTTGCCCCAAGCCAGATTACTCTTGATGCCAGCCCTGGAGGTTCCCTGGAGATCAGCCCGACTGGAGTGGTTCATGGGTCCGGGATCTCGATGAGGTCTGACTTGGGCAGTGTAAACATCCAGCCCGGTGGGGTGATCAACGGGAGTTCTGTCGAAATCCAAGCTGAAGGAGGGGATATTTCACATCTTGGTGCGATCAAGAGTGAAGATGAAGTCGGTAACGGTGGCGTTGTCTCAATGACCGTCGGTGCTGGCGGACGAGTTGAAGTGGCGGGCACGATCGACGCAGCTGGAAGTGTTGGCAGTGGCGGTTCCATTACCGTGACAGGCGAAGAGGTGGCGCTTCGGTCGGGAGCGTTGCTGGATGCAAGCGGAGAGACGGGAGGTGGCCAGATTCTGGTCGGAGGCAGTTATCAAGGCAGCGATCCAACGGTTTTCAATTCCCAACGCACCATCGTTGAACAGGGGGTCGTCTTGAAGGCTGACGCTCTTTCGTCTGGGAACGGTGGCACGATCATCGTTTGGTCGGATGACGAAACGGTTTTTCGGGGGAGCCTTTCGGCCACGGCAAAAGGGGAGGGAAAAGGAGGTTTGGCTGAGGTTTCCGGCAAGAAGACCTTGACCTTTGAAGGGTTCGCGGATCTGAGCGCGGAGAAGGACGGGAACTCCGGTGAATTGCTTCTCGACCCCACCAACTTCACGATCGACTCAATGACGGCGGTGAGCATTGAAACGGCCCTTGGAACGGGCACCAGCGTTACGATCCTAACGGACGCGGCCGGAACTGAAGATGGCGATGTTTGGGTCGATGCGCCAATAGACGTATTTAGCAACCCCGGGGTCTTCACCATTCTTGCCCATGACGATATTTTTGTTCGAGAGAACATCCAGATAGGAGGCGCGGGTGGAGGCGCATTGAACCTGATAGCGGGTTGGGACGGAGCGACGGGGTTCGGGGCCCTGCCTCCATCCGGGGTCAGCACTGGCACGATCGCTGACATCTCGGTTATTGCGAATAGTGCGTCGGGTTTTGGCAATGGTGACGCCGATCGTGGGAATGTGGTAATCGGAGGGCCTTCCGGAGTCTGGGTGGGAAGCCAGAACGGTCCCACTGCAATTTTTGGTTACGATGTGAGCATCGGTGCGGCGAGTGGAATTGGTTACACCGGAGGCACCGGCACGGACACCGGTGGGGACATCTCAGTTTTGGCGAAGGGCGGAGTCTCGATTAATAACGACGGTTCCCTTTCCGGCGCCTCTGGTATCGGTCATCGGACCATGTCTTCCACACCAATCATCAACGGTGAAATTGACGTGTTGGCAGAAAGTGGAGACATATCGCTTTCTGCCAATTCAGGAAGCAATATTCGAATTGGACATGAGGCGATGGGCGACATCTCCGGGGGAATCCACCTCAATGCGCCGATGGGAACCATTCTTCTTGAGAGCAATGGTGGTAACGTTGCAGTAGGGGGCTATGCGAACAATCCGACTGGAGAAATCGTTTTGGACGGAAATATGGTTTCGCTGGATGCGTCGTTAGGCGGAACGGTAAAAGTGGGGGGAGAAGCGAATGGTGAAGGCGGAAGCAACGGTTCGATTGCGATTCGTGGAATCAACGGCATCTCCTTACAGGAAGGAAGCGGTGGCAGTTGGCAGGTCGGGCATGGTAGCTATGGCAGTTCCGGAGTGGCGTCGGATCTCATCTTTATGGGCAAAGACCTGATGATTGGCACCGATTTGGTAGACCGGGTGATTAGCCCGAATTTGGGGGGAGGGGACGTCACGATCGGAGGCTACGGAAATGTGGTCATCGGATCCGATATCAATATCGATACTGACAATGACCTGCAGTTTTTGACAGTTGGAAACGTTTCACTTGAAGCGAATATCACGAACGGCTCGACCAGCAATGGAGACGTGAGTTTCATTGCGGGTTGGGACGGTGCGACGGGAATTGATGACAAAGGACCGCCAAGATTTGATCGTTCGGTTTTGA
>JBCDHN010000696.1:0-2700 GCA_038749915.1 Verrucomicrobiota bacterium
CCACCCTCGAAGGAGAACATCCATTTGCCTTTGCTTTGGAGAATGCAGCTTGTCCCTGGGCAGAAGATCATCAGCTACTGCGGGTTGGCATTCAAGGGCGAAAGATGAATCGGGATCAGCGCCCCGCTGCCAATCTCGTCTTTCTGCTCGACGTCTCCGGCTCCATGAAATCGGCGAACAAACTTCCGCTCGTGAAAGAAGCCATGAGCATCCTTGTCGAAGAACTGAATCAGAACGACAAGGTGAGTATCGTTGTCTACGCTGGAGCTGAAGGACTTTCCCTGCCAGCAACTTCGGGTGATCAACAAGCCACGATTCTTACTTCGTTAAAGAATCTGGAATCCGGGGGTTCCACGAACGGTGGCGCTGGAATCGAGTTGGCCTACAAGGTTGCCGCGGAGAACTACATTGAAGACGGGATCAACCGTGTCCTTCTCTGCACGGACGGTGACTTCAACGTCGGCACCACCAATCAGGGAGCGCTTGTAGATCTGGTAAGCGATCGGGCCAAAACGGGTACGTTTCTAAGCGTGCTCGGATTCGGAAGCGGAAACATCAATGATGCGATGCTGGAGGCGATTACGAACAAGGGTAATGGCACCTACTACTATGTGGATACAATTCAGGAAGCTCGCAAAGTCTTCCTCCAAGACATCATGGCGACATTGGTAACCATTGCCAAAGATGTAAAGATTCAGATCGAGTTCAATCCGGCTCAAGTTCAGAGTTATCGGCTCATCGGCTATGCCAACCGGATGCTGAAGCCGGAAGACTTTGAAGACGATCGGGTGGATGCAGGCGAGATTGGAGCCGGTCATCAAGTTACCGCTCTTTACGAGATTATTCCCAATGGGGTTAAAGCCAAAGGAGTGAATCGTAAAACACCAGGATTGAAATACCAACGCGAGCCGCAGAAAGAAATCGTTGAGAGTCCTGAACTTGCGACTCTGAAACTGCGCTACAAGCTACCAGACGAACAGGTCAGCTTCCTCATGGAGCAACCCGTCCTCCCACAACAACGGGATTGGAAGGACGCTTCTGACGACTTTCAGTTTGCTTCCGGTCTCGGACTTTTTGGGATGCTCTTGCGTGATAGTAAACACCAGGGTTCAGGAACTCTTGCCGATGTGCTTGAGCTGGCCAACGAAGGAAAGGGAAACGATCCGCATGGGCGGAGAGCTGAGTTTATCGAGTTAGCTCGCGAACATGCTAAAAGACAGTAAAGGCATCGGCTCGGTCGGATTGGCGATTGATGGCGGATTGATTCGATGGACGAAAGTTCCCGACCCAAAAAACTTGTGATTCACTACAATGCCGCTCAATACTCTTTCATCGAACTTCTATGAAAGACTCCTCCAAATCCCCTGCCACCTCCGAAGCCAAAAGCCCAAATCGCCGCAAATTCATCGCCGGTTCTGTTGCCGCCACCGCAGCAGCCTCGACTTTGCCGATTGAACTCTGCGCCCAAGTCGCCGGAAGCGACGAAATCAAGGTGGGAATGGTTGGCTGCGGAGGCCGAAATTCGGGCGCGATCATCCAGAACCTGCGGGCCAACGACGGCGCGAAATTGGTAGCTGTGGCTGAGGCTTTTGCCGACAAAATCGATGGAACGGGCCCTCGGGGCTCAGGCCTTCCAGTCATTCAGAAGCAGCTGGAGAAAATGGGTAAGAGCGGCCAGTTCGACGTTCCGGCCAGTCGCCAATACGCCGGATTCGATGCCTACAAGGCAGTCATCGATCAAGTTGATCTCGTCTGTATCGCAACTCCTCCCGGCTTTCGCCCGATCCATTTCGAATACGCAGTGCAACAGGGTAAGCACGTGTTCATGGAAAAGCCGGTCTGTGTCGATGCGAAAGGGTTTAACCAGGTGATTGCGGCGGCGAAGCAAGCCGACGAAAAGAATCTCAAGGTAGTGGTTGGCCTGCAACGCCATTGCCAGGACTCCTACCTCGAGGCGTTCGACAAGGTCCAGGAAGGTGCCATCGGCGACATCGTCGGAGCCTTGGCATACTGGAATGGAAATCGCCCCTGGACCATCGCTCGCCAGGATGGTTGGACGGAAATGGAGTTTCAGATGCGCAACTGGCAGCAATTCCAATGGCTCAGCGGTGATCACATTGCCGAGCAACACGTCCACAACCTTGATGTCGTGAACTGGTTCGTGAGTGGTGATTCGATGAAGGGCGGCCATCCGGTCGCAGCACGCGGCATGGGTGCACGGACCAACGAGTCACCCACGATCGGGGAGATCTTCAACCAACACTCGATCGAGTATCGCTATGGGCCGGAACACAATAATGTGACGATGCACAGTCAGTGTCGCCAGATTCCGGGAACATGGCGGAAAGTGGGTGAAGAAATCCACGGAAGCGAAGGCATCCTTCACTTGGCCGGCGGAGAGATCACAGACCGGAAAGGCAACTCGGTTTGGAAATACCGCAAGCCACGTTCTGGAGGAGTAAATCCGAAGGATGCTGAGCACGCAAAGTTATGGGATGCGATCCTCAATGACAAACCTCAGAACGACGCTTACTTCGGGGCAAAGAGCTCTTTCACGGCTGCGCTGGGACGCCTCGCTACCTACAGTGGTCAAGTCGTAAAATGGGACGAAGCCGTCGAGTCCGATTTTTCGTTGATGCCGGCAGACTTTGCGTTTGATGCGGAGCCGCCAGTCCTTCCGGACGAGAACGGCGAATACAG
>JBCDHN010000697.1:0-2698 GCA_038749915.1 Verrucomicrobiota bacterium
AACTCACCTGCCTCCTAGCCATTATCCGGTGAGTTGCCGGCTCGTCAAGGGGTCACCTTGAATAGCCCGCGCATGATAAACGCGTGCCCGGGGAAGGTGCAGACAAACTCATAGTCGCCGGGATTTTCTGGAGCCTCAAAATCGAGCACCGTCGAAGTCTGACCATCAATCATGGGAGTGTAGGCGAGAATGTCAGACGACTCGGGAATGAACTGGGCGGCAAATCCCTCCGCACCCATGGCGATCGCGGCGTTTGCCACCTCCATAGACGTTCCGGGATTGACCACCACGAGATTGTGAGGCAAGGCGTCGGGGTTGTTAAAGAGGATGCGCACTTTTTGTCCGGCTTTGGCCGTCATCTCCTTCACATCGTAGCGAAGTTGTTCAACGAGAGTGTTGACCCGATAGGTGATGAGCTCCGGGGTGTCGGAAACGAGGCCTCCTGGCTCTACTTCCATTTCCTTCTGCTCCTCGATCTCCTGAGCGCCGAGTGCCGGGTCCGCCACTTCCCAATGATGCCTGACTGTCGCAGCTGCAATCTGGGCGTGTTGGACCGGGGAGTTCAGTACTGTCTGAAGCAGCTCGCTGTTCCTGACATTGTGCTGTTGATGTACCCAGAGCCCCTCAAGAAGATGGCGGGCATGATCCGGATTCTCTGGATCGAGCGTGGCAATCCATTCTTCTGCGGCGGCTATGACTTTTTCCGTGGGACGTTCCGAAAGTTCGACGCGGGTGCGGTGTCGGACACCATCCACCGAATGCTCGAGATTTTTCATAAGCACCGTTTCTGTTTCGCCATCGATCGAAACAGCTTCCTGGAGAGGGCGCGAAGGGTAGGTGATCCGATAGATACGGCCATGCAGCTTGTCGCGATTGGGGTCGCGTATGTTGTGCTGCATGTGACCGATGCTGACGTAGCACCAGTCCGAGACGAAAAGAGAGCCGTCTTCTCCAAAGACCACATCCGTGGGTCGAAAATTGCCATCGGTGGAAACGAGAAGGTCTTCTTCCGGAGTGCCCCAAACCTCGCCAAAGGCGTGCTCGACGGTGGCTTCTGTATTGGTCACTGTTCCTGTTTTCTTGTCCTTGGTTTGCTGCCTCTCGGTGCGAGTGAATCCTTCTCGATGCAGCTTATAGTTTTTCAGTCCGAGGAATCCAATCGTGTTCGCGACGAGAAAGTTGCCTTGGATGTCTTCCGGAAAATGAGTTGAGGAGACAATTGCATTGGCGGCGACGGGGCGCACTTCCTTGGATAAGAGCATATGCATGTTGAAGCCGCTTCCTTCAGGTCGGATCTGGTAGCTGCGACCGCCGGTGCCATCGTTGGCGTAGTGATAGCCCCACTCATCGAATGAGATTCCATGAGGATTGGGGCTGTTGTTGGCATGGAGGGCGATGGTGAAGCGCCGGGGGTCCCAGCGGAACATGGCCGAGTTGTTCGTTTTCAGGGAAGGTCCCCAGGGATGCTCGTGGTTGTGTTGCAGAAAAACTCCGCTTTGCCAATAAAGGTGGCCGTCCGGTCCGTAGACGAGATTATTTGCGGTGTGGTGAGTATCCGCCGAGCCGAAGCCATTGAGAATAACCTCGCGATGATCGGCGACGTCATCACCGTCGGTGTCTTTCAAGAAAATCAGATCTGGCTGCGACGTCACCAGCACACCGCCGTTCCAGAATTCGAAACCAAGCGGATTGTGAACCCGGGCAAATTCCTTGCAGTTGTCAGCGACACCATCGCCGTCGGTGTCTTCCAGAATGACGAGGGCATCGCGCATTTCCTGGAGAGGCTCCCACTTGGGGTAGGTGGGCCAGACCGCAGCCCAAAGGCGTCCTTGGGTATCGACCTGCATCTGCACCGGGTTGACCATCTCAGGGAACATGGCCTCATCCGCGAAGAGATTGACCTCATAGCCTTCCGGAACTGACATTTTGGCGATGCCTTCTTCCCCGGAAAGGTATTCGAGGGATCCTTCCTTGGTGGCGTTGGAGCTTTGGGAGCCGCCACCGACGTTGGAGATCACCGGCACTGCGGGAGGAACGTTGCCGTCGCTGACGGTGTGCTCCTTGCCCATCGCTGCAGCCCAGATTGCCTCGTCGCGGTTGGCGGTCATGACGTCGAGCATGGTCAACTCGTGCTGAAGGACTTCGGCATTCGTCTGGTCGTTCACGAACTTGAGCCCGGCTCGGGAACCCCAGATATCGTTACCGTTCACGGCGCGGAAGCGCTTGAACCAGTGAAAATTCTTCTCTTTCACCCTTTCATGAATCGCAGCATAGACAGCGTCTTCCGGAGAATCGCTTTCGGGCAGCAGGGCGCTGGCAATGGTTTCGGCGAGGAGGCGTTGACCGAGTTCATTGAGGTGTATGCCGTTGATGGTAAGGGGTTCTGCATTTTCTCTGTAGAGCACCTGGCTGGGATTGAAGAGATCAACAAACGCCACGCCGGCTTCCTCCGCAGTGGCTCGAATCGCCTCGGTGTAGACCGCAAGCCGCTTGTTGTTTTCCTTTCCATTGGGGAGGTTCGGGTTCTTGAGATTCTCGTGAGCGATCGGACTGAAGAGAACGATGCGCGGGAAGCTCTCTCCGTTGGGCTGATAGCTGCGGAGGGTCTTGATGAAATTCACGTAGTGCTGGGTGAACTCTTCGGGTGTTTCGTCAAAGGATTCGTTGTAACCGAAGAAGCACGCAATCACATCGGCAC
>JBCDHN010000698.1:0-2692 GCA_038749915.1 Verrucomicrobiota bacterium
GCGCGATCGCGATCCCCACCACACCCGAACACCGTGACAAGGCGTTTCGGCTTGAGTTCGCGCAAGGTGGCGCAGGCTTTTTCCAGTGCGTCAGGAGTGTGGGCGTAGTCGACAAACACGCGAAACGGCATGTTTTTCCCAACCGACTCCATTCTTCCCGGCACCTGCGGCCCCTCGGCCAGATGCTGGATCGCCTCGCGCAAATTCAGGCCCATGGCCGTTGCTGTGGCCAACGCCGCGATCGAGTTGTAGACGTTGAAGGCGCCGATCATGGGGGAGCGCACGAGAAATTGACGCTTTTTCGCCTCAAGGGTGAAGCTGGTTCCCTCGAACTGACTGCTGATGTTGATCGCACGAAAATCACGCCCGACTCCCATGCCAAAGCTGATTCGCTGAACATTTGAAAGTGGCTCACGAAGCAGTTTCTGCCCCCAATCGTCGTCCCCATTTACCACCATGCTCGCCTGCTTCTCGCCTCCCTGATGGTCGAGCTGCTCAAACAGGATTCGTTTGGCTGCATAGTATTCCGGCATCGATTTGTGATAGTCGAGGTGATCCTGGCTGAGATTGGTGAAAACCCCGACATCGAACTCAACTCCTGCAACGCGATGCTGTTGGAGGCCGTGAGAGGAAACTTCCATGACGCCCGCCCGGCACCCGAAATCCCGCATTTCAGCAAAGAGCGCGTGAACGTCTGAACTCTCCGGGGTGGTTCGCGATGCTTCGACCGAGCGGCCCCCGGTATCGTAGCGAACCGTGCCAATCAAACCGCATTGGCGCTGCGCCGCCTGGCAAAGGTGCTGGATCAGAAACGCGGTCGTGGTTTTGCCATTGGTTCCGGTAATTCCGGCAACTTTGAGATCTCGCGACGGGTGCTTGGCCAACTGCGCAGCAATGGGCCCCAGCGCGGCTCGCGAATCGGCGACCCGAACCCATCCCACTTCCAGGTTGACGCTCTGGGGTGCTTCTTCCCCGACAATCGCAGCTGCACCCTGCGCAATCGCCTTCTCAACAAAACGGTGGCCATCCACCACCTCACCCCGCATCGCGACAAAGATGTCTCCCGGTTCCACCTTGCGGGAGTCGTATTGAACCGCTCGCACCTCGCCGTCGAGCTTTCCCCAGGTTTCCGTTGCCGAGATTCCGGCGATCAGTTCTTTCAATTCCATGTACGTGCGAAGCTGTGTAGAGACGTGTTAGGCTGCAAGTTGAGATACGCAACGGCTTGCTGAGCCATTTCAGCAAAAATTGGGGCGGCGATGGTTCCGCCCGAGACTCCACCAAAGCCTCCTTGTGTATCAAAAAATACAACAATCCCCATTAATTCTGGTTTTTCCGCAGGCAAAAAGCCCATGAAAGAAACGACGTAGTGACCTTCAACATAGGATTTCTGCGCTTCAGAGTGCTTCCTTGCCGTGCCGGTCTTTCCCGCAACCGTGAATCCCGGGACCTGAGCTCGTTCCGCAGTCCCTCCCGGTTTTGTGACCGCGACCAAGGTTGAAGTCAGCTTTTTTGCGGTTTGCGGACTCAACGTTCGACTGCGCGACATCCGCACGGTCGGAGTTTCATCCACAGAACCCACAACCCGGGGCCGCAACAATTCTCCCCCGTTGGCGATAACCCCGAGCGCATTGAGCATCTGCAGTGGAGTGATGGAAACCTCATAACCGATCGCCATTCGGCTGAAACTAGTCACGCTCCATTGATCCGGATGCTTGATCAATCCTCCTGCCTCGCCCGTGAGATGAAGGCGGGTTTTACGATTGAACCCGAACCCGTTCACGGCGTCATAAAACCGCGATTTCCCCAGTTGCCGGGCAATTTGATAGGCACCGACGTTGCTGGACTTCGCCATCACCTCCCTGACCGACAACCGGTCGTGGGGATGGGAATCGGTCAGGACATACCCGGCTTCCTCGAATTTGCCATTGTGGCAAAAGACCATGCTTTCAGGCGAGATCAATTCACGTTCCATCGCACCGCCCAGGGCAACAATTTTGAAGGTTGATCCGGGCTCGTAGGTATCCTGCACTGCAAAGTTCCGCCGATCACCTTCACGGGTCGAAAGATCGAAATGTGGACGATTGGCGAGGGCCAGAATTTCCCCGGTCTGGGGTTGCATCCAGATCGCGCAGATCTTTTCAGGTCGATACCGTCGCACCGCCCGCTCCAAACTGCGCTCGACCAATTCCTGAAGTCCCATATCAATGCTGAGGTGAACGTCACGACCGTTCCGCGCCGGACGTTCCTCGATTCGGTAAGCCGTGATTTCGCGCCCCCGGCTGTCCCGCCTGACCCGGCGCTCTCCCTCTTCTCCGCGAAGAATGTGATCCATTTTCCCCTCAATCCCTTCCTTGCCCACATTCCGGCTATCGACAAAGCCCAAAACGTGGGTCAGCCGATGATTGCTAGGATAAAATCGCCGGATTTCTCGCCGAAATCCGAGACCGCCCAGGTTCTTCGTCGCAAATAACTCGTCAAGCTCCCGATATTGGTCTTCTTCCAGGTTCTTCACCAAATCGATCACCGGCCGCTCGGGCTCGACCAATTTGCGGTCCAGCTCGGCCCGCGACAATCCCAACGTTTCGTGAAGCTGGTTGGAAAGGTGAAAACGATAGCGGCGCAACAACACCGACCGTGAGTAGTTGGCTCGAAGTTCCTCCGGCGTCGTCTCTTCGGCGGCTGCCAATCC
>JBCDHN010000699.1:0-2686 GCA_038749915.1 Verrucomicrobiota bacterium
GGAATCTCAGGCTCGTTTTCCAAGACTGGTCGAGGCCGCTCCCCACAGCTTCCTCTCGACTGCGACCCCTCATGGATTGGCAACGCCGGAGGAATATATCAGGATTGCTTTTCAAGCGCTGGAAGCCGGAGCCAGTTCCGTCTATTGCTCCGCCAGTCCCAAGATTATTGAAGCAATGGCAGACGAACGTATCCCGGTCGTTGGGCATCTCGGGATGATCCCTCGACACGTGACGTGGACTGGCTATCGCGCAATTGGAAAGTCTGCCGAAGAGGCAAAGCTGCTTTATCAGCAAATGAAGGATCTGGAGAACGCGGGAGCTTATGCTGCGGAATTGGAAGTGGTGCCGCACAAGCTGGCTTCATTCCTGAGCAGTAAGACCAAGATGCTTCTCATGTCGCTGGGGTCGGGAAGCGGCTGTGATACTCAGTTTCTTTTTTCGGACGACATTTTGGGCGACTATGAGGAGCGCCTTCCTCGACATGCCAAAGCCTACCGTAACTTTCTGGAGGAGAATCGGCGGCTACAGAAGGAGCGCATCGCTGCGTTTGGTGAGTAAATTGCCGATGTTAAAGAAGGACGATTTCCTGAGAAGACCAACCTGGTAGGAATCAAAGATGAAATTCTGGATGACGTGATCCAGGAGATCGAAGAAAGCTCGGGATGAAGGTGCCTCCCACGAGATGGTGGCATCCGGAACCTCGGGGAGATCGGATTGTTTGCTATCTTTGCCCTAGAGAATGCAAACTTCAGGATGGACAGCGTGGGTTTTGTTTTGTTCGGCAGAATGTCGGTGGAGAGATGTTGTTGACCACCTATGGGCGCAGCACGGGATTCTGCATTGATCCGATTGAGAAGAAACCGCTGAACCACTTCTTGCCGGGAACACCGATTCTGAGTTTTGGAACTGCGGGGTGTAATTTGGGATGTAAGTTCTGCCAGAATTGGGATATCTCAAAGTCTCGGGAGGTCGAGATTCTAAGCCAGGAGGCAACACCGGAAGCGATTCGTCAGGCAGCGGTCGATCATGGGTGTCGCAGCATTGCCTATACCTATAATGATCCCGTCATTTGGGCGGAATATGTCATCGATACGGCGAGGGTTGCCAGAGAAGCTGGCCTGAAGAACATCGCTGTGACAGCTGGTTATATAACACCGGAAGCCCGCGGCGAGTTTTACCAATATATCGACGCAGTGAATGTCGATCTGAAGGCGTTTTCTGATGCCTTTTACCGCAGTCTGACCCTTGCCAATCTTCAACCGGTTCTGGAAACACTGAAATGGCTCAAAGCGGAGACGGATGTGTGGATTGAAGTCACGAATCTGATGATTCCGGGAGAGAACGATGGGGACGACGAGGTGAGGGGAATGTGCGATTGGATGCTGGAAAATGTCGGCAACGAAGTCCCGATCCATTTCACGGCGTTTCATCCTGATTTCAAAATGCGTGACAAGCCACCGACGCCGCCCGAAACCATCAGCCGGGCTCGGGAGATCGCGATGGAAGTGGGAGTTCGCTACGCCTACGTCGGGAATGTTCTCAATCTGGCAGAACAAAGCACGTATTGCCCAGGGTGCGGAGAGGTATTGATTGAGAGGGACCATTATACCTTGGGCAAATTCCATCTTCATGACGGTCAATGCCTGTCCTGTGGTTTCGAAATTTCCGGGGTTTTCGAAGACGAACGCGGAAGTTGGGGACGCAAGCGGCTCCCGATCTCCATCCCCTCGGATCAAGACCATCGAGGAAGCAATGGACAATCGGGTAATCCGGGCGCTGATTTGAAGATGGCTTTGGTGAAAACGGAATTCGAACCTGAAGAGGAACAGGCGATGCTCACGTTTGCCCGATCGGTGGTCGATGCAGCGGTTTTGGGGAATGAGCCGAGGGGGGAGTTGCCCCGAGAGTTGGCGCTTACGCCCGGGTTTGGAATGTTCGTGACTCTCCGTCGCGGACAGATGTTGCGCGCATGTATCGGAAATTGGGGAGAGTCCGGGGCGAAGACGATTGGCGAGCTGTTGCGCTTTTCCGCTTCGGCTTCAGCCACCAACGACCACCGGTTTCCATCGATTCATCCTCGCGACTTGCCCCTGTTGACCGTGGAAATTTCGCTCATGTATGATCCCAAACAGGTGACGGGTGAAGGGGCGGAACGGGCCAATTCGGTGGAAGTGGGAGAGCATGGTTTGGTGATCACTTTGGGAGACAGGCGCGGCCTGCTCCTGCCCCAAGTGGCGACGGAGAACGGATGGGATGAATCCGGATTTCTGGAGCAAGTTTGCGCGAAGGCCGGGCTCGCTCCGGATGCATGGCAAATGGCTGATTCCAAGTTGATGACATTTCGAGGGCGGCACTTTGTTTCTCGCCCCTCACAGTCGGATCTTGAACTTGCTGACGTGGCGGCTTCACAGCTCCAGACCTTACCGGAGATCTCCGACGCCCTTTTGAGCAATGCCCCAAGGCAATTTCAGCTGTCCGCGTCGTTGACGCAGCCTTCGCCAAGTCCCTTGGGCGTTGTCGTGGAGACGCAGAATGGTCTTCAGGCCACCGCACTTCGCTCCGGAGTTTCGATACCGGATCTGTTGAAAATGACGGCAGCCAATTTGGTGCAGATTGCTCGCAAGCAGGGCAAGGAGATCCAACCCACCAAGCGGATCCTTGTGCTCAGCCACGCCATTTCGCTCC
>JBCDHN010000700.1:0-2682 GCA_038749915.1 Verrucomicrobiota bacterium
AAAGATGTCGAGATGAAGTAGAAAAGGGTCTCCGCACCCGTTGCGGAGCATCACGCATTCAGACTGTCCGGTGGATACGGAGATCCTTTTCTACAGTCTAACAATTATGAACTATGGTCTCCCCGAACTCAGTGCGGATGGTTGAGGAGATGTTGCCTGAGTAGGTCTTTGCCGTAGTCATTCCCGTTCGGCGTCCGAATCGTCGCATGAATGTGATTCCGCGTGGCAACGCCTGAGCGGCCCAGGGCGATGGGACGCTGGTGATCGAACTCGATCAACACGACGGGACTGTGAACGCGGTAAAAGAAGACGGAGTCCTCGCTCATCTCTCCAACCCAAGCAAAATAGGTTTGATCCAAGTAAGACTTGATTTCAGACATCTTCACCTTGGCGTGCCCTTCTTTGATATTGCCGATCCACAGTCCGCAAAGATGGAGGAACTGCTCCTTCTGCGCATCATCGAGTTCAGAGACCGGAATGCCCTGATAGGGAATCACCACGTTGTCGCTAAAGGCTTCGGTGTTTGCGTTGGTTCCCGCCTTGGTCGAATCAAGCACTGCTTTTGCCTTTTGGTCCTCTGTCAGGCTCTGGGCCAACTTCAAACCGGCATCCTGTTCTTCCTGTAGCACGATCGTCCCGGCATAGTCGCCTTCATCTGCCCAAACCGGCTCGGAACCCAAGAACATCGGTGTGACCACAACCTGATCACCCAAAACAAAGTAGTTGATGATGCAGTGATGCCCGTCGAACTGCCATCCCCATGGTTTGGTCTCGGATGGCTCACCCATGACGGTGATGAAATAAGCCCAGCGACCATAGCCGTATTCGCCATGCCTTCCGGAAAGCTCGGCGATGGTGTGATTCAACTTCATGATGTCCTGAGTCGTTTTGAGACCGCGAGCGCTCAGCCCGGCGCCAATCATGTTGAAGGCCAGTTTTCGGGTTTCTTCGTCCAACTCCTCAAAACTAACCCCTTGTCTCGGCAATCCATGCTGATTCGCCCAGCGTCTCCACTCGCTGTCATCGACCGGAAACATCGTCTTTTTACGTTGTCCATCAGTTAGGGCGGCAAGAAACGTTTGGGTCGTTTTAACCACTTCACTGGTTGAAACACCGGTCGACTTGATTTCGAAAAGCCCTTCCTCAACCGTTCCATTCGCCGTCACCCCCACAAACGGCTGCGCGATTGCCTGCTTTTCCAGTTCGGCAAACCGTGAAGAGCCCCCCTTCCCTCCCTTGCCCTTTCCCTTCCCTTTTCCGGGACCAGCTTGCTGGGCTTCACCAACCATCAGCAAAGAGCCGAAGGCAAATCCCAGCATGACGAGGAGAAAGGGGCTGAACTTGAATTTCATGGTGCAATAAACTCGGGATTTCGAACAGAGTTGCACAGTAATTGAGAGCTTCTCCGAGATCTTTTTCTTTTTCTCGATGCCACGTCACTACCAGCCGATCCAAAGCCAAGAACTTCGATGACCGGACGCTAATAGTGATTGCTACCCTCTGTTGCCAAGGGCCAGAAATCGGTACGAAACGGTGACGCCGGGATGCCTTCCTGGTTGTAGAGATTTGCTCCGGCCGGGTTATTGGCCCAGGCGTAACGGACCGCCACGGGGCTGGCAACGTTGACGGACGATACTACCAGGGTGTCTCCCTCGATGGTGGCTTCGGCAGGTACAAAGTTTTGATCTGCTCCCGCGATATCAACGTGAGCGATTCTCACGCCGGTCCGATTGATCTCAACTCCCTGTCCGATCCGATCCGCCGCGACGAGCCCACTCCCAAGACTGTCCGGTTCAAATTCAACAATGATCCTGCTTCCTTCAACCCGGTGTGCTCGAAAGGTCGGACCGCGGAAGGGGGTGTTCTTGCCATAGACGGTGCCCATTGCATACTGAGCCAGTCGATGTCCCGGTAGGTATTTGTTATAAGGATGGAGAGAAGCTCGACCGGTTTTGTCGATTTCCTTGGTGTCGATAATAACGGCCAAGCCAACGTTGTTCTCGTTCTTGGACGACCAGACTTGGGAATCGCGCAAGTCGGGCCAGTGCGATTTCTTGGCCTTGGGTCGAGGGAAATCAATCTCAGGCAACTGCACCATCAAAAACGGAAAGTCCCCCAGTCCCCAACGCGCTCGCCAATCCTGTAGTAATAGATTGAGGGTGCGCCGGTATTCCTCGCCGCGATGGCTATTGCTCTCGCCCTGATACCATAGCGCTCCTTTGATCGGAAACTTCTGGCAGGCATGCAGCATCGTCTTATACATGCTGGACGGATAGAGGAGATTATCCTTGTCGCGTCGTCCGGATGCGATTTTCGCATCCCAGGCAGCGAGACAACGCTGGCCGGTCGGTGACGCAGCAATCGCTTCCGGGCTGATATAGCACTCGGCGCCGACACTGCCGATTGAAGCCCATAACAAACCAATCGGCACCTCGGTTTCGCGATGCACTTTCTCGGCAAAATAGTATCCTGTTCCGGCATAGTTTCCCGCCAGGGTTGGAGTGCAGCGAGCCCAGCCCTGGGTGTAGGAACGATCTCTTGTCACATCCGCATTCGGCTGTTCCATGTAGCCACCCTTGACCTCCTTTGTGGGAGTACGAACCACCAGCGGATCGCATTTGAAGAGCCTGATGTTCGGATATTCAGCCTCAGCCTGTTTCTTTGCCCAGATCTCCTTCGTCG
>JBCDHN010000701.1:0-2679 GCA_038749915.1 Verrucomicrobiota bacterium
CAGCTTGGCAGCCGGAGCGTTCGCCAATGCTTTCAGCGCCGCATCATCTCGCGGATCCACCTCAACCACACCTGATGTCTCGTAGATGAATTCAGGCTGGAAATCGCCCAATTGCTGGATCTTCGTGGCGACCTGATTCCAATGCTCTTGGGTCACCGAAACTCGAATCGTTTCGTTTCCGCCAAGGGGAATTCCCTGGACTTCGATCGGGTCCGAAGCGCGCCTGACATAACTAAAGGGATCGTAACACGGAGCTTGGGTTGATGAGTTGGGAGGCGAAGGTCGATTTGCCTCTTCACCAATCATTTTGACAATGGCCCGGGCCACCGGAACCTCGTGGATCGCATCTTCGGTCAGGGAAACACGGATCGTATCCCCAATTCCATCCTTGAGCAGGGAGCCGATTCCAATAGCGCTCTTGATCCGACCGTCTTCGCCATCTCCGGCTTCGGTGACGCCCAAATGCAACGGATAATTCCAGTCGCTTCCCAATTGGCGAAGTCTGGCGATCAAGAGACGATATGCCTCAATCATCACCTTAGGGTTGCTCGCCTTCATTGAGAAGACAAAGGAATGGAACTCGAGATCCCGGGCAATCCTCGCGAATTCCAGGGCGCTTTCCACCATCCCGAGCGGCGTATCGCCATAGCGATTCATGATCCGATCGCTCAGGGAGCCGTGATTCGTGCCGATCCGCATCGCGACTGAGCGTTCTTTGCAGAGATGAACCAACGGCTCAAACTTTTCGCGGATCCGATCGAGCTCCTCCGCATATTGCTCGTCATCGTATTCCCGAATCTCGAACTTCTTTTTGTCGGCGCAGTTTCCTGGATTCACACGAACTTTCTCGACCCACTTCGCCGCCTCCAGCGCCGCATCCGGTTTGAAATGGATATCTGCCACCAATGGAGTATCGCAGCCCTCGGCCAACAGACCGGCTTTGATGTTCTCCAGATTAGCGGCGTATTTGCGTGTTTGCGCCGTCACCCGCACAATCTCACAACCGGCGTTCACCAATCCCAACGCTTCCTCGATGCACGCTTCGGTGTCCCGAGTATCGCTGGTGAGCATTGATTGAACCCGGATGGGGTTTTTGCCGCCGATCCCGATCTGTCCAACCAGAACCTCCCGAGTCTCTCTCTTGTGATAGGCAAAGAGATCGTCGCAGTAGGAAAGCTCGGTGGTATCAAGATGCATTTTCGACGGCTTCGAATTGGAACGGTTCTTTCGCCTTGTTGGTTACATCGTTGAAGATGTCTCGGAAATCAAAACCCGCGATGAAGATCATGAAGCCGATCAGGAGAATCGCACAACTGGCATTCATGAATTGCAGCACCCGGAGGTCGATGGGTTTTCTCGAGATGGTTTCGATCAACGCCATGGTGATGTGACCACCATCCAGAATCGGGAATGGCAGCAGGTTCAGGATCGCCAAATTGACGTTCAGGAGCACACTGAACCAGAGCACAAGCCGCCAACCGTCTGGGTTTCGAAACAACTTATAGTAGATGTAGATGATCATGGGCGCTCCGCTCAAATGCGCTGCGCTGATGCCGGAACTGGGTGAAGCCACCGCAGTAAGGGTGTTATACATCGTGCGAACCGTCTTTTTGATCTGGCTGGCCGGGGATGGGTGAATGATGACGTTGTCGCGAAACTGCTCAGGTTTCAGCTCATCTGACATCGTGATGAGGCCGACCCGCTTCACCTCGCCATAATCACCGGGATTCTCAGGAATCCGGGGTGAGACTGATACAACCTTCTCCTCTCCGCCCCGAAGCACCTTGAACTCGATTTGTTCCGGATGGTTGGCTTCGACGTGAAGACCGATCTGGGCGAAGTGATAAAGCTTCTCGCCGTCCATCTCCAACAACTGATCTTTCTTCTCAAGACCGCCGATTTCAGCTGGGCTGTGTTCCATGGTCTGACCCACGAAAATCGGCGTAGCCTGCGGGGCGAGCCCGACCTGGCGGATGGGAGGGCGGGCAAAGACCTTTTTGTACCAAGGGCGTTCGTCCTTCGGGATCTCCGCCTCAACTTCGATGCTCATCGGCTTTCCGTCTCGTTCAATGTCGAAATCGAGGGTGTCCTTCTCGCTGCTGATCACGGCCCACTGAATGCTGTCGACCATGCCCCCGAACGTCGTGACTTCCTGATCGTCGATTGCCTTCACCACGTCCCCAGGCTGAAGCCCGGCCTCGGCGGCGGGATACCCGGGGAGAATGTAACCGATCGTCGTCGAGTTCGAAGACCGGCTTTCCGGCGTTCCTGCGATCCAGACCACCACGGCACAAAAAATCGCCAAGCCGAAACTGAAAAGCGGCCCGGCGAAGGCGACGATAATTTTGTCGAGCGCGGAAATGGGAGGCAGAGGCTCTTCGGAATCGGAGGACCCTTCGAGCATCTCCATCGGCGCCATTTGCGGGAGAGCAACGAAACCACCTGCAGGAATGGAGCCCAAACCATATTGCACGCCACCAATCGTTTTTTTCCAAATCGCTTTACCAAACCAGATCTGAAACTTGTCGATCCTGAGCCCTCTCCACTTCGCGGCAAGAAAGTGTCCGAGTTCATGAACCACAATGATGAGGTTGAAGACCAGGAGGACCAGAAACAGGATTCCGATGACTTGAAACAGAGCCAGAATAAATTGCATGAATGAGGATGGGGTGACTAAAA
>JBCDHN010000702.1:0-2677 GCA_038749915.1 Verrucomicrobiota bacterium
ATGCCGAGTTCTTCGACGATCTCTCTGGAGGCGGCGGATTCGTAGGTTTCGCCGGCGTCGAGATGGCCGGCGGCACTGGAGTCCCAGGCTCCGGGGTGGACGTCTTTGAGGCGACTGCGTTTTTGCAGGAAAATCTCACCAGCCGGGTTGAAGAGAAAGATGTGGGTGGCGCGATGTTTGAGTCCTTCGGCGTGAACCTGAGCTCGTGGAGCCTGACCTGTGACCTTATTCTCATCATCGACAACGTCGAAAAGCTCGTCGTCCTTCTGCGGATTGTCTTTGAGCGGATGTTCGTCGAGCAGGTTGGTCAGGTCGATCCATTGTTCCAAAGTGAGTTCCTCGGCGCGGGCAGTTTCGCTCAACTCCAAGGTGGTGGCGATTTCCGACCATCTTGCGGACTCTAGGTCGAGACACTTGCGAAGTTGCTTCCGTCGTTGGGAAAACCCGCGCCGGATCGTGGAGTCAAAGAGACGGAGATCGTAGACGGGGAGACTTTCGGGAGAGCGAGGCGTGAGGCGTATGACGGTGGAATCGATCTGCGGTCGTGGGAAAAAGCATTCGGGGCCGATGTGCTTGAGGATTTTGGGTTCCCAGCGGGATTGCACCCGCAAGGTGAGCACGCCGAATTCCTTGGTTCGCGGTTGGGCACAAATCCGTTCGGCGACTTCGCGTTGCAGCATGAGGACGGCTTCGCAAACTGGCGAATGCGCGCCGAGGAAGTTCTTGATGATGGCGCCGCCAGCGGAGTAGGGGAGGTTGCCGATTAGCTTGACCGGTTGGCGGGGAAAAAGGGTTCGGGTATCGAATTGGCAGGCGTCGGCATTGTGAACTTCGACCCCGGAGCGTTCGCGGAGATGGTGGGTCAGGAAACGGGCGAGCCGACCATCCATCTCTATGAGGACGAGGTTTTCGGTAGATTTGAGCACTTCGCGGGTGAGCGAGCCGGCACCGGGACCGACTTCGACGACCGTATCGTCGGCTTCCACTTCCAACTGACGAGCGATCCACGCCGAGACGTTTTGATCGATCAGAAAATTCTGGCCGAGTTTGCGGCTCGGGGTCAGGTTGATTTCGGCGAAGAGTTGCTGGAGGTCGGTTTGAGTCACGGGAGATCGAGACTTTCGCCATGAATTGGGCGAGGCAAAGCAGGAAAGGCGGAGATTTCCGCGATTGGTGAGGTGCGATGCGGTTCGATCAGGGGTTTGCCAATTTGACCTGCTAGCGATTTTACGGGACAGGCCGAAGGTCTGAGAGATGCCAGCCCAGGGCGTCGCGAGGAACGAGGAGCCCTGGGTTCCGAGTTCGAGCAGATGATCCCTGTAGGGGATCGACACCCGTTGTCGCGACCTTACAGGCCGCTTACGTGATGGGTTTTTTACCCAGGCTGGCGGTCGTGATCTCCCTTGGCCTGGGCTGGCGTGTTTTGGCCATTCAGGCCAAGGACTAAAGCGGGATGGCAGGCGCTGCGTTCGGGCCATCACTCAAGCAATGCGGATAACGGAGAAACCGGATTATTTTGCCTACCGATTTCGCGATTCCGGTTCAAGGGTTGAGGGCGATGAACTGGAAACCTTTCCTCATTGAATTGACCGAGCTGCCTCAGGCGAAAGCGTCCAAAATGGATGTGACGTTGTTTACGGCGCTGGGCGAAGATTCGGTGAGCGATTGGGAAACCCGTCACGAAGTCCGGCTTCCGCAATCGTTGAGATCGTTTTACCTCCAGTCGAACGGGATGGAGGCGCAGAACGGGAAATGGCAACCGGTCATGCCGCTCGCAGACTGTGACTTGCTGCCGCAGGGCTGCGAGCTGGCCGAGCCCTGGCTGGAGTTCGGCCGATCCGTTAGCCATCGATACTTTACCAAACTTGAGGAGCCGGGATCAATCTACTGCGTCGAGCATCTGGGTTCAGAACCGGAATTCTTTGCCCAAAAACTGGAGGATTACTTCCGGAACGTCTTTACGGGCGATGCTGCCTCAGTAAAACCCGGTCATCACTGAGATCTTCCATCAACTGGCGAAAGTCGGGACGCGCCGCGATTTCGTCGGCCTTCGCGCTGAGCCAATCGCGCTGCTTCGCGGTGACGGAAAAGGAACTGGCGTCCTTCGAGTCGGTGTGATTCCAGTCAAACCGGAACACTTCCAGCCCGTCGACAATCGCCGCCATATGGCGAACTGCCATCCATTGCAGCTGAACGGCTTCGTTCCGCGCCTGATTGCGGAGGAGGTAGTCGGTCAATTGTTGAAAGCCCCAAAGCTGCATCGTTTTGTTGAAATCGCGCTCCGCAAAATTGTTGCCGCTTCCCAGTGAGATCACCACGACCTGGGCGCCGGGATGGGCTTTGAGAATTTCAAGCCCTTCAATGGCAGCGAGTCCGATCGTGCTGTTTTGCGTGCCCTGCCCACCATCGGCGAAAATTGCGCCTTTGACGTGATACCCCGTTCCATCCGCGTTGAGGTGGGGAGTGACGACGTCCGGGGCGCCCAGCTTGCCAAACATGACTGGCGCGTTCAAAGCAGACGCGCTGATGGCGTCGATCAGTTGAAGGTTCTGACCGCTGGGGATTGGAGCACCGAGCTGGCCACGATTGCGGAGGAAGATCGTTTGTTTCTGAACAAGGTCATAGGCGGCAAGGATCACGAGCGGGCCATTTTGCAGCTCTTGCATTCGGACGGTCG
>JBCDHN010000703.1:0-2671 GCA_038749915.1 Verrucomicrobiota bacterium
GTCAGATTCACGTGAGTGGGTCGGTCGGTCGTGGCTTCATAGGTCATGACCAGTTCGTTCTTATTGGTGAGCCGATAGGTCACGCTCGCTTCCAGCTTTCCTGGAAACCCTTCGTGACCATCGTCGCTGGTGAGTCGAAAGCGGACGCCATTCTCAACGATTTCGGAATCCCAGAACTGTTTCTGAAAGCCAGTCTTTCCGCCGTGAATATGGACTTTGGTCTTGGGATTGAAGGACTCGAGGTCATAGCGGGTTCCGTCGATCGAAAATCCCCCCGTATCGATGCGATTGGCGAATCGGCCTACCACGGAACCAAGCAACGGATGACCGCTCAAATAGGCGTTTGGATCTTCGAGATAAAGCGTGACGTTGGCGAAGTCTCCGCGTCGATCAGGGGTGTGCATCCCGGTGAGCGTCGCCCCGTAGTTGAGAACGGTTGTTTTCAGTCCGGCGCTGTTGGTGATGGTAAACTCTTTCAACTCCTGACCGTCCTCCAGAGGAAACGAGGCGGTGAGAACAACGGTCGATTGAGCCTGAAGTAGTCCAAACGAGCCAAGCAAAACCAAAACGCAAAAGGGAGGGGCCATGCCCCATTCTTCATTCTCCAGCAAGAAGCCGTCAAGTTTGGAGCGATGAGGCGATAGCGAGTTCAAGGTTGAGCCTTCGTCAAATTGCGTCTTCAGTTCGATCAACTCCACAACTTGCTCTGACGTTCCCCATGAAATTAACTCCACCCCTCCTCGGCCTGTGTCTTTGTTTACTGGTCACCTCTCACGGCCAAACTTTCGATCCCAAAAAGGTCAAGGCCCAGCACGTTGATCCCAGTGAGTTTGTGACCATGGGAGGCTTGGAAGTTACGTTATGGGCGACTTCTCCCATGTTCTTCAACCCCACGAATATGGACATCGACAAGGATGGTCGCATTTGGGTCGCGGAAGGAGTCCGTTATCGCAGGAATCATGAGCGCCGTCCCGAGGGAGACCGAATCATGGTCTTGGAAGATCGAAATCGCGATGGTCGCGCCGACAAGAGTCACGTTTTCGTGCAGGAAGAAGCGCTGGTTGCTCCACTGGGCGTTGCGGTTATTGACAACCAGATCATCGTTTCCCAGCCTCCCGATCTGATCGTTTACACCGACGTCGATCGAAATCTGAAATTTGATCCGAAAACGGATAAACGGGAGGTTCTCTTAACGGGATTTCACGGCAAGAATCATGACCACAGCCTTCACTCCGTCACAGTCGGGCCGGACTCCAAGTGGTATTGGAACAGTGGCAATTGCGGAGCCAAATTCACCGATAATGAAGGCAAGACCTGGAACATCTGCAGTGATTATGCGGGGAATCCGATTGGTCCCTGGAAAAATCCGGAACCGAATACCGAGGTTGCCGGGCGTCCCAGCGCTGACGGTCATGTCTACGTTGGCGGGTTCACTGTTCGCATGAATCCGGACGGAACCGGAGTCGAGGTGATCGGGCACAACTATCGCAACAGCTATGAGCAGAGCATCACCTCGGTCGGCGACGTGTTTCAAAACGATAACGACGATCCGCCAGCCTGCCGGGTCAGCTACGTGATGGAGTACGCGAACTTCGGATTTTCGATCAAAGATGGGAGCCGAAGCTGGCGAGCGGATCAGCGTCCCGGCCAGCCCATTCCGGTTGCGGAGTGGCGCCAGGAAAATCCCGGAATCTATCCGGCGGGAGATGTGTATGGGGGAGGATCGCCAACCGGAAATGTCTACTACGAAAACGGTGCCTTGGGGGCACAGTTCGAAGGCATGTTCCTCGCTTGCGAACCGGGAAGGAACACGATCTTTGGCTACAAGCCTGAAAAGAAGGGAGCGGGCTACGAATTGGAGCGTTTCGACTTTCTCACCACGAATCCAAGCGGAGACTTCGCGGGCTCGGACTTCCTCGGAGGCAGCAAAAGCGTGTCCCAGGAAACGCGCACGTTGTTTCGCCCTTCCGATGTCGCGGTAGGACCCGATGGCGCGCTCTACGTCACGGATTGGTATGATGGCCGCGTTGGCGGACACCAGGATCTGGATACCTCTTGTTCCGGAGCCATCTACCGGGTCGCCCCCAAAGGATTTCGTCCCCAGGTTCCGGAGCTGAAACTGGAAACCATGAATGGCGCGATTCAGGCGTTGCGAAGCCCCGCCGTCAATGTCCGGGAGATTGGGAGGCGCGCGTTGAAGGAGAAAGGCGACAGCGCGTTCGCTGCTTTGGAAGGGCAACTGAGCGCATCGAATCCCTACCTGGCCTCACGAGCGGTTTGGGTAATTGCAAAAATGGGAAGAAAAGGTCAGGCCCGCGTGGAGGAACTTCTCGACCACGAAAAGCCTCACCTTCGCATCGCTGCGTTTCGTGCCTTGCGCCGCGAATGGTTCGAGCAACGCAGGCTGGCCGCGCCAAATCTTGAAAGCGAAGACAAAGAGGCGCGCCGAAAAGCGCGAAGCGACTGGGCTCGTCAAGAGTTGAAGCTCCTCGTTGCAGTGGAGAGTTTTACCAAGGATCCGGATCCCGCGATTCGCCGGGAAGCGGCTCTTTCGCTTCGCGACATCGACTTCAATCAGTGTCGCGATGCCCTTTGTCGATTGGCGAAGGCCTACGATGGTCAGGATCGTTACATGCTGGAAGCGATCGGGACTGCGTGCACTGGGAAGGAA
>JBCDHN010000704.1:0-2663 GCA_038749915.1 Verrucomicrobiota bacterium
CGAGGAAGCAGGCGTCGACAGCCTGCCCCGGCATCAGGACCCGCGCCAGGCGCTCGCTGCGCAAATGGGGGTGTTCGGCCTGCCCATCACCGTCCTGATTGACCCGGAGGGGCGCGAGTGAAATCAGCAATCTCCGGCTGCAATCCAGTGGCCATGCTTATTTCAGCCTGAAGGATGCAAATGCCCAAATTCGTTGTGTTCAGTTTCGGGGCAATGCGGCCAACAATCCGGTTCCGTTACGGGATGGGATGCAGGTGCAGACTTACGGTGAGGTAACCGTTTATGAAGCGCAGGGGCAATATCAGATTATCGTCCGCACGATTCAGCCTCGTGGGATGGGGGAGTTGCAGGCCAGATTTGAGGCTTTGAAACGGAAGTTGGAAGCGGAGGGATTGTTTCAATCTGCGCGAAAGCAGCGGATCCCCCAATTTCCGAACACCGTTGCCCTAATCACTTCCCCGACTGGAGCCGCCGTTCGAGATATGTTGAACATCTTGACACGGCGGGCTCCGTGGGTGCGCTTGATCATCGTTCCGGTTCGGGTTCAAGGCGAAGGAGCTGCGGTTGAAATTGTGGCGGCTCTTCAGCGAGTTATTGCGGACAGTCAGGGGGCGCTTCCCAAAATCGATACCATTGTGGTGGGAAGAGGCGACGGAAGCATCGAAGATCTTTGGAACTTCAACGAAGAGATCCTCGCTCGTGCGATCTCGGAATGCCCGATCCCCGTGGTTTCGGCGGTGGGCCATGAGATTGATTTTACCATTTCGGATTTCGTGGCTGATTTGCGGGCACCAACACCCAGTGCTGCTGCAGAGCTTGTTGTGCCGGATCAATCGGAATTGCTTCAGCATCTTTCCCGCGTTCAGGGCCGGATTGAGAATCAAGCCGCAAACCGCATTCGGCATTGGCGAAAGGTTCTTGAGCTGCTCGCTCGGAGCGGCGCTTTTCGGGAACCGGGACGAGTTATGGCGGATCGGAGGCAGCGCCTGGATGAGTTCCAAGCCCGGCTCAACGAAGGCCAACGCCAGAGAATCGCCCAGAACAAGGATCGAGTTGCCAATGCGAATCGGCTTTTGGAGCTGAGCCGTCCAGACCGAATGTTGGAGCAACGACGGGAATGGATTTCAATGCTGAAGGAGCGACTTCATCAGTCTGCAACCCGTCAGCTTCGCGAAAAACAGCAGCGGTTTGCCGGCTTGACGTCGATGGTTCGGACACTGGGACCCGATTCAGTTCTCAGTCGCGGATTCTCCCTGACCACGGACGAAAACGGGAACCTCGTCAATTCAGCGAGCCAATTGAAGCCCGGCCAGCAGGTTTCGACCCGCCTGGCTTCAGGGGAGTTTGATGCGGAGATTCGCGAAGTCCGCGAGAGCAGCGAAGCCTAAAAAATCCGCAACGCCTTACGACGTTGCGGATTGCTGAAAGGTGAAGGTCTGAAATTTGGATCAGACTTATGGAAGGAGCACGTTGTCAGCGCTGACCGACAGCCATCCGCCAGAGATTTTCCCTTCTTCGTCCTCTTCCGCCTCCTGGAAAATGTTGGTGATTCCACTTCCGGCAGGGCCACGAATGGTTGCTCCCTCAGTTGTGCCGGTAAGTTTCTCTTTCTTCACCTGACCGCCGCAGTATCCGACAACGGCCTGACGAGACTTGAGCCACGGGTGACCGGCTCCGAATGTACCACCGGTGTCTTGCATTTCATCCGCGGTGAGCGGCGAACGAGCAGGACTGGAGTCGGTCTGACCAAGGACGTAGGTCATGCAGTTTTCCTCCGGAAGCAGCTCACCATCTTCGTTTGGTGGGCGAACTTTCTCCGGGTTTCCCTGAGTAAAGAAAATGATCTCGGTTCCAAGCTGAACCTCGCGAATCAGTTCCTGAAACGCTTCCGTTGAGGTGCCAAATTTTCCAGCGTCTCCACCACCATCGTCTCCGAGGGTATCAAAGGCAGGATAAAGGCCGTCCCAGTCTTGAGCGTAGAGCTTGCAGGCTTTCACGATCTGGTCTTGGTGTGCCACATCTTTCATGATCCTCGCGCGAGTGATCACCGTCGTGTAGGTAGGGAACGATACACTCGCGAGAATCGCGATAATCGTAATCACCACCATCAGTTCCAGAAGACTGAAACCTTGATTGGTTTTTAGGGTTTGTTTCATTTCGTTTTTACAGTGGTTATATTCGTGCCGCTCAATTGAGACGACGTATTAGTGCATGATCTTCCCGACCGATTGGCCGGAAAATCGCTCGCAGACTGCCATGGCGCCGAAATTTAGGCAAGACTTTTGCAGGGAGGGAATCTGAATCTCACCAATTTGCGACCTGACGGTAACACAATGGTAACAATTGCGGAGCCGGGTCGATTGGAAGCTGCCGGGGACTTAGCCTTGAGGCGCAAACATCACCACGCCGAGAGGAGGGAGGTTCACTTCGATCGAGTATGGCCGTCCATTCCATCCTTCGGCCGAGGTTTCGACACCGCCTTGGTTGCCGGTATTGGATCCTGAATAGACTTTGGAATCGGTGTTGAGAATCTCCTTCCAAAACCCGCTGGTTGGAACGCCGGCGCGGTAGTTGGGGCGGGGAACCGGGGTCGCATTGATGGCAACGAGGACGACGGACTCATCTTTGCCCTTTCTCAGGAAAGTGAACGTGCTGTTGTCGTA
>JBCDHN010000705.1:0-2648 GCA_038749915.1 Verrucomicrobiota bacterium
ATGGTTTCCTATCGCTACATGTTCATGAACATGCAGGGTATGCGGGACGGAACTCAGGATCTCTCAACGCAACAGGTCTTTGCCCGCGGATTCCCCGTTACCCCTACGCAAATGACCATGGAAATGCACATGTTGGGCATTTTTTATGCTCCAAGCGACTGGGTGACGCTGATGTTGATGGGAAATTATCAGAGCATTGAAATGGATCACCGGACACGCGCCGGAACTCCGCCCCGAATGATGCGAGGCGAGACGTTTACGACCCGTGGTGAAGATTGGGGGGACACGAGGCTCAGTGCGCTGATCAAGTTTTATGATCAAAATCGTGCCAGAGCGCATTTTCAGCTGGGCGTCTCTGCTCCAACCGGCTCGATTGACGAGGAAGACCCGGGAACGCTTCCCTACGCGATGCAGACCGGATCTGGAACCTGGGATCTGATCTTCGGACCGACGTATCTCAAACAGTACGATTACTGGTCTTGGGGCGCACAAGCGATCGGAATGTGGAGATTAGGAGAGAATGATCAGGATTATTCGTTGGGAGATCACTACTCTTCCACTCTCTGGGCTGCGGTGCCGCTGACCGACGCATGGAGCTTTTCCGGCCGAATTGGGTGGATGTACAGCGGTGCGATCGAGGGAAGTGACTCTCGGCTCAATCCCAATGTCGTGCCCACAGCGGTTCCGGATTTCTATGAGCGCCACCGGCTTGATGCGGCCATTGGGTTCAATTTTTACGGCCAAAATGGCTTCCTGAAGGGACACCGTTTTGCGGTCGAAGCTGCCTTGCCGATCTATGAGGAAACGGGTGGTCCGCTCTTGGAGACGGACTTCTGGATCACTGCTGGCTGGCAGAAAGCGTTCTGATCGCCGCTATTAAATCACGATTCCCCCGTCGATTTAGAGGGCGCCGGTGCATTTGTGCTGGCGTCCTCTTTGCCTTTCTGCTCGTAATCTGCATCATATTCGATCGTGAGCAGTAGTGATTTCAAGCTTCCTGAGGCGGCACCAGTGATGGTCCTTCCTCAATGCAACTTCTTCCCACACACCCCGCTCACGCTTTTCATCTTTGAGCCGCGTTACCGGCAGATGCTGGCGCAAGTGCTGGAATCGGACCGCGTTTTCTGTGTCGGCACAGCAAGTGAGGGCGTGGGCAATGCTCCCGTTGACGCCGAGGCTGGCATCTATCAGCACGGGACAATTGGGCTGGTTCGGGCATGCGTTAAAAATGACGACGGGACTTCCCATCTGGTTTTGGACGGACTCCAGCGCGTTCATTTCAACGAGTGGATTGCCGAGGAGCCCTTCCGCGTCGCAACGTTGACCCCGATCGAAACAGAAATCACCGATTTATCCGAGCTCGATCCTCTTCTGGATCGGTTGGGCGAACTGCTCACTGAGATGCGGGAGGAAAAAATCTCCATGCCTCCCCTGTTTGGGCAGGACGAGTGGCGAAGCGTGGAACCAGCGATTTTAGCCGACTGGATTGCGAATTACTTCATCGAGGACGTTCACGCCCGGCACATTTTATTGAGCCAACCAAACCTCGACGAGAGATTCCATTTTCTGGTCGCCTGGATGGAGGGGCAGGTCGCCGCGATCAAGAACGGATAGCCTGTGAATTAGAGAAGCGTTCCCACCGCTCCGCCATCAACCAGGATCGTCTGACCGGTAATCATCGCCGCGGGCTTACCGGCCAGGAAAACCGCCGCTGCCGCCACCTCATCGGGCGTCGCCAGTCTCTTCGCCGGAATTTTCTCGGTCGCGTTTTTAAGGGCATCGGCGGTGGGGTAGAGTTGGCGAATGCGTGAAGTATCAGTGGCTCCGGGAGCCACATTGTTGACCGTGATTCCGTCTTCCGCGACCTCGCTGGCAAGCGTTCTGGCAAAGCCGGTGACTCCAGCTCTGAACGCGTTGGAGAGGGTGAGATTCGGCACGGGCTCTTTGACCGATAAGCTTGTGACATTGATGATCCGCCCCCACTTTTTTGCCTGCATTGCGGGCAGGCATTCGCGGGCCAGACGAATGGCTGACATCAGCGTCAGTTCATAACCTCTTGCCCAGGCATTTTCTTCGAGCTCAGCAGCGGCCCCAGGAGGCGGGCCGCCGGCGTTGACGACCAGGATCTCTGGTTCTCCAATTTGTTCGCGGGTTTTCGCGACCAACTCCGAGATCGATGCTTGGTTGCTTGCGTCTGCTGGGATCGCTGCGGCAGCGCCGATTTGGTGTTTTGCCGATTCGAGTTTGTCCGCGCTTCTGGAGGAGATCACGACTTGGACTCCTTCTTCTGCCAGTCCCCGGGCAATGGCGAAACCGATCCCCTGGGACGATCCCGTGACCAAGGCAATTTTCCCGGCGATGTCGAGATTCATGATCCAAGCGTCGGAATTTCACCGCGTTCCAAGGCAGCTTCATAGTCCTCATTCTTGAGATAGGTCTCCCAAATTGCTTCGCCAAGGACGTCCTTATCCTCTTTGCTGAATCCAAAGTGAAGATGGCGGCGCCATCCCTCTGCATGCTGAAATTTTCCGGACATGCGCCCGACTTCGGCGGACATCTCGTCCATGGATTGAAGGTAACTGTCCATGCCCTGAGTTTGATCGAGCCAATCCTTCTGACTCATGTGGGCGGCAAGTGCCTCTCTCTTC
>JBCDHN010000706.1:0-2641 GCA_038749915.1 Verrucomicrobiota bacterium
ATTCAGGTTATTTCGATCGTCATTCTGCTCTGCACAACCGCATCCCTGAAACTCCAGTTCAAGCGGCCCGGGTTCTACGCCATGTTGGGTGCGATCCTCCTCTGCAGCACACCGGTTCTGGTTTGGAATTCGCAGAACGACTGGATCACCTTTGTCCATCTCATCGAGAGAACCGGCTTGGTCGACTTCAACCAACCGGAAACCGCAAAGAGCGCCGAGGCTGCTTCGTCATCGGGTTTCGAGTGGAACCCACTCGATATTTTCAACTACCTTGGCCAGCATCTCGGGGTCTACTCTCCCCTATTTTTTGCGGGGCTTGCCTGGACCACTGTGCTCGCCTGGAAACGGTTTCGAAGGAGTCAGGAAGAAACGTTTATCGGCGCGTTTGGTCTTCCCATCGTCGTTTTCTATTTTGGGCTTTCCGTCCTGAAGATGGGAGAGTTGAACTGGACCGCGCCAGGGTTCGTCTGTCTTGGCCTCCTCCTGCCGAAGTATTGGGAAGAAGCGAATCTTTCGGCAGCACTGAAACAACGGCTGAGCATCGCAGCCTTCGCCCTTTCGGGGGTTCTGACCGTTCTGGCCGTGAATCCTGAGGTCATTCGATCCACCGGACTGACCTGGCCCTACAGCTTTGATACGAAGAAACGATGGAGCGGCTGGGCCACTTCTTCCGAACATATCGCAGCGCAGGTAGCGCGGTTCGAAGCCGAGATCGATGACAAGCCATTCCTGATCGCAAACCGCTATCAGACCTGCGCCGCAATCGCGTTTTACTTTCCCGATGAATCGGGGGTGATGCGCCCGACTCCGCGCTATCCGCTGGTTCACACCATCGAACCCGACGATAAAACCGCGCGGAAAAACCAATTCGCTTTTTGGCCAGCCTACCAGCGCGACCTTCAATTTCTCGGGAAATCCGCCCTGTTTCTCACGGACTCGCTGAAATCCGAATCTCCTCCCAGGAACGTTCGTGAAGCATTCCGGGATTGGGAAGTCTACAGCCTCGTCGACATCAACCGCCGCGGGGAATTGCTGCGAAGCTGGAAAGTTTTCGCCTGCTACGATTATCAGGGATTGCCGGAAGAGAGGTAGCTCTTTGCGGTCTCCCTTTGAGCGTCAATGCTTGCAAGCCGGAGGTTTCACGCGAAGTCTCTTCTCCGCTTCATGAAAAACTCCCTCTTCGTTACGCTGCTGTTTTTGTTGGTTGCTCACCTGCACGCCAATGATCGTCCCCACATCATCCTCGTCATGACCGACGATCAGGGCTGGGGTCAAACCGGATACTACGGTCATTCGCACCTGAAAACGCCCCATCTGGATGCCATGGCTGCGAACGGACTGCGATTGGATCGTTTTTACGCGGGAGCTTCAAATTGCTCGCCAACCCGGGCCACCGTGATGACGGGTCGAACCAATGATCGGTCCGGAGTTCACGATCACGGTTTTCCAATGCGGAAGCAGGAGAAGACGGTTGCTCAAGCGCTTCGCGATTCCGGCTACAACACGGCCCACTTCGGCAAGTGGCACCTAAACGGACTGCGCGGACCGGGCGTCCCAATCTTGGGCGACGACACCCACAGCCCCGGTGCTTTCGGGTTCGACACCTGGCTGTCGGTCACCAACTTCTTTGACATGGATCCGGAGATGAGTCGGTTGGGCGAATTCGAATCCTATGAGGGAGACTCGTCCGAGGTCAGCGTTGATCAGGCGCTGAAATTTATCGCAGCAAACAAGGGAGGCGAAGCACCAATGTTCATTGTGATTTGGTTTGGAACGCCGCATTCTCCAATGATTGCCAGCGAAGAAGACCGCGCCCCCTTTGCGGACCTTCCCACCAATCAACAACATCAGTTTGGCGAGCTGGTCGCGATGGACCGCAGCATGGGCGCCCTGCGAAACGGACTTCGCGAAATGGGAATTGCAGACGACACGCTGCTCTGGTTCAACAGCGACAACGGCGGTCTTTCCGGCTATGGGGATGACACTGTTGGTGGCTTGCGCGGTTTCAAAAATACGATGTATGAGGGAGGTCTCCGCGTTCCTGGAATCATCGAATGGCCTTCGGTGATCAAGCCTCGGGTTACAACTTACCCCGCAGGTACGGTCGATATCTTTCCAACCCTGGCTGAGATCGCCGGTCTCCCTCCATCCGTCATGCTCAAGCCCATTGATGGGATTAGCATTCGATCGCTCTTCGACGCGGAAATCGGCCCGCGGGAAACACCGCTGTTCTTTCGACATCGGGAACGAGGAGTCATCCTCGAAAACACGATGAAGCTTCTCGTGACCAAAGAGAGCATTGAACTCTATGACCTTGAAGCCGATGAGAAGGAGGCAAATAACCTTGCCGAAGCCAAGCCGGAAGTTGCTGAGCGAATGAAGGCTGCCTATCTGGCCTGGGAAGAAGGAGTGGAGGCGAGCGTGGCTGGAAGAGATTACCCGGAAGGAGAAGTTGATCCTGACCAGCCGGCTCGCCGGTTCTGGAGAGACGATCCAGCCTACGCGCCTTATGCCGAGAAGTGGATGGCCAAGGTCGATCCGCCGAAGAAGAACAAGAAGGCCAAGTAGTAGGCCTTCTCGTCTGGGTTCGTGTCTCCGGCCAACTGAAGTCGCTGGTATTGGAGACAAAAAAAGGGCCGCG
>JBCDHN010000707.1:0-2641 GCA_038749915.1 Verrucomicrobiota bacterium
AGTGTCGATCGGCTGAGGAATTATCGGAAAACCGTGTTTGGGGCTCTTGTGGACCCTTGGCGCATAGGTGCTGAGTAGCAGGTTCTTTTAAAAGATGGTGGAGGCGAGGGGAGTCGAACCTCAATTTTTTGTTGATTATCAACGTATTGCGATGGAAAAACAGGAAGCCACACGCCTTGCCCTCGCGCTCTTTGGTATTCTCAGATTGCTGGTAGAAGCCCAAGCTTCGTTCAAAGTATCGTATCGTGGCCCCTTTCAATTGAAGCCACTAGGGCTGCTTTTTTGGAAACGACCGGGCAATTTTCGGCGCAGCCGTAGTTTCCAAAAAACGGCCATTTCACTGAGAAACTTTTGAGCAACGAACCCGCAAGACCAAACGACCAAGAGAACTTTCTTCGCCTCTTCTCTTCCCACGAGGGGAACGTGCGCGCATTTGTGACGTCCCTTCTTCCTAGTTGGGACGGGGTGGACGAGGTCATGCAGGAAGCCAGCCTCGTGATGTGGCGCAAGTTCGATCAGTTCGATCCGGAGCGACCCGGGTCGAAATTCATCGATTGGGCATTCATGATTGCCCGCTTTGAAGTTCTGAAATACCGCCGCATGCGGGCCACCGACCGCCTTGTTTTCAGTGAGGATGTTTTCGAATTGCTCGCTACCGAGGCTGAGGAGTTGGCTGCCGAACAGTCGGCTCGGCAGCGAGCCTTGCAGGGGTGCTTGCCTCAACTCGAACCGGCTCAGCGAAATCTCCTTAAGGCTGCCTACGCCGATGGGATTTCGATCAAGGATGCGGCGGCCAAAGTGGGCCGGAGCCCAACTGGGCTCTATAAAGCGCTGGCTCGAATCCGGCAGAAGTTGCACCGCTGTATTCAAGACACACTCGGCGTCGCCCAACGAGGAGAGGAGATGGCATGAGCGACCGCCAACAGGATCTAGTCGACGGCTATTGCTCCGGGTCACTGACCGGTGAGGAGTTTGCCGAACTGGAAAGGGCATTGCGCCGCGACGCGGAACTTCGCGAACAGTTGCTGGAATACCGCATGCTCGACTCGGACCTTCGAAGCTTTGCCTCCACCTTGTATGGACCGGCGTCGGCCGAGACTACAGATCTGGAACCGAGTGGAAAGATCCGCCGGTTGCGCCTGGAACGGTGGGCAGCCGCGGCTGTGATCATTCTGCTGCTTGGCATCGTCGGGCATCTGGTTTTTCGCGAAGCCACATCCACCGAACCGATTGTTGCAGAAACGGAAGATGATGGAGTGGCGTTGCTGGTTCATGCCGTGGAAGCCAAGTGGAAGGACGCCTCCTTCCTCCCCTATGAATCAATTTCGCCGGGACGCTGGGAGCTTCTCGAGGGAGTCATCGAACTGGAATTCTACTCAGGCGCTTCGGTGATCCTGGAGGCGCCGGCCGTGATTGAGATCCAATCGGAATACGGCGGAACGCTCCACGAAGGCAAGTTGCGCGCTCAGGTTCCGGTGCAGGCACAGGGGTTCACGATCCGTACGCGAGAGCTCAAGCTGGTTGACCTCGGCACGGAGTTTGCGGTGGAAGTCACTCAGGACAATGGCACCGCGGTTCATGTCCTTGATGGCAAGGTCGAATTGTTCACCCCGCAATCGGCCACCGACAACGGCCAAGAACTGACGGCGGGACAAGGTCAACTAGTGGAGCCGAATGGGAGGCAATCGGAGATCGCGGTCGATGCTGACCATTTCGTCGGCCGTGAGGAACTGGCCCGCCGGGTGCGGGAGATCCGCTTGCTCACCTACCAACGTTGGCAGGCAGCATCTGCCTCGCTCAAAGCGGATCCCCGGCTCCTCGCCTATTACGATTTTCAGCCCGTTCCGGAAGCAGATCGGACGCTGCCGAACCTTTCCTTGAATCAATACCCGGAATTCGATGGAGCCATCGTTGGAGCTGTTTGGAAATGGGGACGTTGGCGTGACCTGAAGCGCTCACTGGATTTCAAGAATCCTGCGGACCGCGTACGTATCGACGTGCCGGGGAGAACTCACTCGATGACCTTGGCGGCCTGGGTACGCCTCGATCGATTCGATGGTCAGCAAAGTGTGCTACTTGACAGCGAGGAGTGGGAAAGGAAGGGCGCTGTTCATTGGCGCATTCTGAGACGTGGCGCGCTGGAACTCGTGGTGAACAACGGTCTGTCATCCAAAGAGAAAACTTCCAGCGTGCCCTGCACTCTGCAAACGGGAGATTTCCACCGCTGGATGTGCTTGGTGGCAGTTTATGACGGCGAGAAGGGCATAGTTTCCCAATACCGGAACGGGGATCTGTTAGGAGTAACGAATCTGTCGGAAATGGTGCCGGTGGAGGTTGGCCTGGCAGAGATTGCCAACCGGACCCGCACGGATAGCGGCTCACAAAAGGTCCGACGCTTCAATGGTCGATTCGGTGAATTAATGATTTTCAAAGAAGCGCTGTCGGCCTCGGAAATCTCCAAATTGCATGAAAATGGAAACAAATATCACTGGTAAGGTCATGGGTAGTAATCGGCAAATCGCGGCTCTGGCGCTGATTCTTTCGGGTGTCGTCGGACTAACGTTTGGCCAGGAAAATGGCGGCGGATCGATAAACGTGATGCTCGCTGAGCTTCAAGACAGCAAAAGGTCTACGGCGAAGC
>JBCDHN010000708.1:0-2612 GCA_038749915.1 Verrucomicrobiota bacterium
CTAAACGCCTCGGCAGGAGCGCCAGCCTTCTTCATCGCTTCGATGATTCGAATTGGCGTCCAAGGCTCCTCACGCCCCGGTTTAAGAACAACCGGCACCTTCAACGCAATTGATGGTGCCCAAAGCGCATTCACGGCCGGTGAATTGGAGGGAAGAATCACACCGAGGCAATCCGTTAAAGCGGCAAAACTCACCGGCGCACCACCCTGATCGCCGTAACCTTTGTCGAGGACATCGAGATCCAAGCCGCGGGTGAGCCCTTTCAGAATCGTGTCGGTTTGCGCCATGACCCCGTGAAGGCGTTTATGATTCATGCGAATCAGACTGTGGGGGAGACCACTCGTCATCGCCAGCTGCATGACATAGTCGTCAGGACTCTGCATGTCACCATTGCAGCCAACCGGCAGCGTGTCGTTAAGGAAGATATCGGCAGCGTTTTTGCAGATTTCGAGCAACTCGGTGCACTTGAATTTGTTTAACGCCTTCCGGGCCTCGCCAATCTGCAGAAGATCATGTTTGATCATGTCTGCGCAGGCGAAGCTGACTTCCGCAGCGTCCTTGTCGCCCGCCACGTTGGTGACGACCTGGGTATCGAGGCTCTTGTAAACGCGCCCCTGGCGCAAGATGGGGATGTGAGGAACACTCATGGCAATTTTTTAGTAAACTCCTTCGATGATTTTCTTTTCGAGGAATCCGAATGGTCGAACGTCGCCGACTCCATCCCACGCAAATTTGGCATGGGGCTTTCTGCGGATGGCTTCATCACGCTCGAGGAATCGGGGCATGAAGAACTCCTTGGAAAGTGTTGTCAGCTCGACTCTTCCGTATTCCCCATAGTCTTTTGTCACCTCGGTTTTGTCCGGATCAACGATTCGCAGGATCGCCCTGGGCTGTGGTGCCCAGTAGGTCACGGAGTAGTCATTTTGCGGTAACTCCTCGGGAACACTCATCGCTAGCCCCATCAAGGTGTTGCCGTAAGTGGGCACAAACAGGGACTTTCCTTCGAGAACTTCTTCCTGAAGAAACCGAACGTATTCAGGAGTCATTGAGGTTCCTCCGCAAAAACAGCCTTTGATGCCGTGGTCCGGAATCGAAATCCGTTCCCCAATCGAAGCGAGAAGCTTGGGGGTTGTGAAGATGCAGGAGATGTCCCGATGTTTGATAATCTCGACCGCCTGATTCATGACGTGGGCCTGGTAACGTTCAACCTCATCCAGCTGCTTTCTTCCGATCAAGCGCTTCACCCAGCGGGGATCAAGATCGACGTGATAGCAGCTGCCACCGCGGTAGTTGGCGAGGTGTTCGACAGCGAGACGCAGTCTTCGTGGGCCGGTCGGTCCCACCATGATCCAGTTTCCATTCTTCGGGAAAAATTCGTCGCTCAGGTTATCGCCAAACTGTTCATAGTCGTGCTTGTAGTCATCCCAGCCAACCCGCTGCTTCGGCAGGCCCGTCGTCCCGCCAGTTTCAAACACATTGAAAGGTCGTCCCCCCATGCCCTTTGGCACGAAGCGTTCATTTTTTTCATCACGAAGCCATTCGTCTTGGAAGTGGTCAAACTTCACGATGTCTTCGTAGGTCTTTACCTCTTCACGCGGATCCCAACCGGCTTTTGCTTTCCATTCAAGCCAGAAAGGGCAGCCTGTCTCTTCGGAGAAGTGCCAGTTGATGATTTCGCGGAGATGCTCGTTCAAATCGTTCCGCGCTTTGTCTACCGGATCAGAAGATGCGGTTTCGGTTGGGGTGGGTGTTTCGATCACAATCGGAGTTTGGTTGGTGCTCTCTGACCCGCCAACCAGAGCCTCCTCGCCAGGAGGAGTATCGGAAGGAGAAATGGTGTCAGTAGACTTTTTTTTGCCGAGGCCAAACATGGCTCTTTTGGTAAAAGGGTTCGGTGCCGTTTACGGGAAGAATTTCCGAATGGTTTCGTCTGACGGCGGTTTAGAGAGCAGCGAACCCACTACCATGGCGATTGCTCCCGCAGTGAAGCAAACGGCAACGGGCATAATTCCACCCCAGATCGTGTATTCGCCTCCAAATCCGGAGAGGGCAAAGAAGATGAACCAAGTGATCACCACGGCCGCGATGGAGGCATAAGCACCGACCTTGGTCGCGCGTTTCCAATAGAGAGCAGCGATCACGATCGGAGTGAGCGCGGCAAATCCGCTGAAACACCAGACCGCTAGATCAAAGACGTTTCCATTGATCGCCAGCATCGCCAAAATGTAGACCAAAGCGACAATGCCGATGATGAAAAGTCGTGCGATCCAAACGATTTGCCTCTCGTCATACTTATCCTTCCCGGCCGCATGAAGCACGATGTCATTGGTGAAAATCGTTCCAAGACAAAGAAACTGAGAATCGAGCGACGACATGATCGCAGCAAGGATTCCCGCCGTTAGCAATCCACCTAACAAAGGTGCCGTTTGAGTCTTAACCAAAAATGGCAACACAGTATTCGCATTTTCAGCCACCGATTGCGGAATTGGCAACGCCGTCGCCCAAGCCCCGATCAAAACACAGGGAACCCAAACGATCATAATGAAAACTGGATGCATCACGACAGGTAACTTGAAGCTCCTGGCATTCTTCGCCGTTAGCCAGTGTTGAAA
>JBCDHN010000709.1:0-2611 GCA_038749915.1 Verrucomicrobiota bacterium
CCGGGATTGTAACTGAAATCCCCGCGCCTACTGAGTAGCCTGAGACCACAAAACCTTAACCCCCAGGTCAAAATGGAAACTGAAAATGTTGTTTGGCACGCCAAACCTTCCAACTGGTGCAAATTCAGCACCTACTTCTTCTGCCTGATCCTGGCAGGAGCCACCATAGCCGCAGCAATCATCCTGATGCAGCCGCTGATCTTCGCCGGAATGGCCCTTCCTTTCCTGATCGCCCTTGGCACCTTCATTGCCATCAAGAGCACTTCCTACAAGCTCACCGATCAGCGATTCTTCGTCGACGAAGGAATTTTTACTCGTGTGTCCAACGAGTTGGAGCTCTACCGCATCAAAGACATCACCGTCGTGCGCCCGTTTTTTCTGCGTCTGGTTGGACGCGGAAGCATCGTGCTTCACACCAGTGACAAAACGCATCCGAAGCTCCGCATAAGGGGCGTTCGCGACATCGACCATGTCCGCGACCATATCCGCAATTTGGTCGAGTTGTGGCGCGAGAAAAAGCACGTCCGTGAAGTCGATCGTTCCGGAGATCTCGACCTCGGAGCCGAGTTGGTTCACTAGCGATTCGACTTCTTCTGATGGGTTTCTCCGAAGAGTTGGGAACGAGTAACAGCCGGCGGAACTCCACTCTGCGCGCCTTTCGAAAGTTGCACGCAATTTGTGTAATCCTGAGCTTGTCGAAGGATGACAATGAACCGAATTTCCGCTAGCTGATACTGAGGTGCTGGCAGAGTGGCTGAGGCGTCCCGCCTCAGTTCAATAGCATCGAAAGACTGAAAACTGAGGCAAGACGCCTCAGCCACAGTGATCTCGAATCATGTAACCTAGCCCAGCTCTGCGCCGATACGTCGACAGACTTCCTCTGCGTTTTCGCGGCTGTTGAATGCGGAAATGCGGAAATAGCCTTCGCCTGCGGCCCCAAAACCAGCTCCCGGAGTGATGACGACGTTCACCTTTTCAAGCATCCGATCGAACATCCCCCAGCTGTCAACGCCTTCCGGGCATTGCACCCAGATGTAGGGCGCGTTCACGCCTCCAAAAACCTTCAGACCCGCTGCTTCACAGGCTTCGCGAAGGAGTTTGGCATTGCCGAGATAATGCTCGATCAAAGTGGAGACCTGTTCCTTCCCTTCAGGGCTGAAAACCGCGGCGGCGCCCTTTTGCACAATGTAACTGGCTCCGTTGAACTTGGTGCTTTGGCGGCGATTCCAAAGTGGGTGAATATGCTGATCCGTGCCATCGGCGGTTTTGCCGGTCAGCTCCTTCGGCACAACCGTGTAAGCGCAACGAACCCCGGTAAATCCCCCGTTCTTTGAGAAACTGCGAAACTCGATCGCGCAATCCCGGGCTCCATCAATCTCATAAATGGAACGAGGCACGTCGGGATCGGTCACGAATGCTTCATAGGCTGCATCGTAAAAAAGGATGGCGTCATTTTCCTTCGCATAGTCGACCCACGCCTGGAGCTGCGCCTTGGTGGCCGTTGCCCCGGTCGGGTTGTTGGGATAGCAAAGATAAACGAGATCGACCTTTTCCTCGGGAATGGAGGGAACAAAGTCGTTTTCTGCGGTGCAGGGCATGTAGACCAAACCTTCGTAACTGCCGGAATCATCGGCATCACCAGTATTTCCAACCATCACATTGGTATCGACGTAGACCGGATAGACGGGATCGGTAATCGCGATTTTGTTTCCCGGCCCGAAGATGTCGAGGATGTTCCCCGAGTCGCACTTGGAACCGTCGGAGACGAAGATCTCGTCAGCGCTGACATTCAGTCCTGCATACGCGTTTTCAGCAATCGCCTCCCGTAAAAACGCATATCCCTGCTCGGGACCGTAACCCTTGAAGGTCTCGCGATTTCCCTGCTCATCGACGGCGTCATGCATGGCTTTGCGGCAAGCTTCGGGCAGCGGCTCCGTCACGTCGCCAATGCCGCAACGAATCAACTTCTTCGCAGCATCGGGATTGGCTTCGGTAAAGACGTTGACCCGTCGGGCGATCTCCGGAAAAAGATACCCGGCTTTGAGCTTGAGATAATTGTCGTTGATTCTGGCCATGATGTTGCCGGAGACAAAGCGCGTTTGCTTCCTGATGTCAAGGGACGGGCAACTCCTGTCACGGCACTCGATTTGGAGAAAGTTCGATGAACTGTCTACAGAAGTCAGGAAGCAAACGCCTTCTAGAGAGGACAGTGAACCGCTTTTCCAATTCACCTCCTCCTTCCTTACCATGTCTCCTTCATCCTCTTCTCATTCTGATCCCAAGCGTGATCCCAAAAGGTCCCGCGCAATCGCTCCGAAATCGGCACAGCCGCTTGGCTTTCATGCCCATGCCTATTTCGACTTCATCAATCAGAACCAAAGTCGTCCGGCAAAGCATCCTTTCACCGAGTACTACTCTCTGGAATGGGACGAGAAAAATCAGAAGTGGTCATTGTGGGCGGAACTTGAACTCTGGGAACCGGCCACCGAGATTGCGCGTTCCCATGGAAACCGGCATCAGGAGCCCGATGTTTTTGAGCTGCTCAAGACGGTATGGAAAGAGCGGGCGGAATCGGCTCACTTCCGTCTCGATCGATTTGAGCAAAGTGAAG
>JBCDHN010000710.1:0-2608 GCA_038749915.1 Verrucomicrobiota bacterium
GATGACCTGATCTCCGCGTGAATCAAAAAAACGAGCGACCTCAGCCCCGATTCCCCGGCTGGCTCCAACGACGAGTAAGGTCTTCTTCATGAGGCGGTAAAAGTCTTCGTAAATGGACGAAATTTTCGGGTTGAACTTACCGATCCAATTTGGATGAGCCGACAAGCACTATGGATCGCGAATCAATTGTTATTTGGAAGTGTCACGATCAAGAACCACTCGCGATTTACTGGCCAATCCATTTTCAAATTTCCAAAGCCTGTTGATAGGCTGATAGGGGTTTTGGACGTGTTTTAGAAACACCATGCTCGATTTCATAGATCCAGCGCGTTCTCCCCGCGATCGCCGTTCCTTCCTTCGGGTCGGTTCTTTGGGACTGGGTGGGATGACATTGCCGGGATTGCTCGCGGCTCGGGAGGAACTGAAACCAATGGTCAAGGATCGATCGGTTGTTTTTGTGTTCATGCATGGCGGGCCGTCCCAGTTCGAGACGTTTGATCCGAAGATGGAGGCGCCATCGACGATCCGCAGTCTGACTGGCGAAATCCCGACCTCGATCCCCGGGGTCACGTTTGGTTCAACGTTTCCGCGACTGGCGCGGCTGGCCCACAAGTTTGCGGTGGTGCGTTCCTTCACCACGGGAACCGGTGCCCACGACATCAAGCCAATCGTTGGCAAAAACTCACTCGGCGCAAACATCGGTTCGCTCTACGCCCGGGTTGCCGGAAATTCAGTGCCGGAAACGGGGATGCCGAAGAACCTGGCGCTCTATCCCAAGGCGGTCGATGAATCCGCCATGCCGGCCATTCTCAAGTTTGGCGACTTTTCCTCGACCGGCCCACTGAGCCGAATCTACGCGCCGTTCGCACCGGGATCAGGCGGTGATTTGCAGGGCGACATGAAGTTGCATCTGTCTCAGCAACGCCTCGAAGATCGGCGTCACCTGCTTGACCGACTCGACGCGACCAAAGCCGCCTTTTACGACCATGGAATCGCCGAAGGAATGACCCGTTTTCAGCAACAGGCGTTCGACACGATTCTCGGAGGGATCGTCGATGCCTTCGACATCACGAAGGAAGATCCGAGGACGGTTGCCCGCTACGATACCGCGCCGCTCGTCAATCCCGGGTCCATCCGCAAGAAGTGGAACAACCATGAACGGTATCGCGATCATAGTCAGACGCTCGGCAAGTTGATGTTGCTTTCCCGCCGTCTTTGCGAACGGGGAGCCGGTTTCGTCACGGTGACGACCAACTTTGTCTGGGACATGCATGCGGACAAGAACAACGCGACGGTGAATGAAGGGATGGGCTATGTCGGAGCTCCGTTTGATCATGCGATCTCTGCCTTCATCGAAGATGTTGAGGCGCGAGGATTGAGCGAGAAAATCCTCTTGGTGTGTTGTGGTGAAATGGGGCGAACGCCCAAGATCAACAAGAACGGAGGCCGCGATCACTGGGGCAAACTGGCGCCCTTGATGATGTATGGCGGAGGTCTAAAAATGGGACAGGTCGTTGGGAAATCGACGCGTGAGGGCGGAGAACCAGCTTCAGATCCAGTAACGATGGCTCACCTTACTTCAACGATTCTCCACACGCTCTTCGACATTGGTCAGGTGCGTTTGCTTGACGGAATCTCGAACGAGGTGATGCAGGTGCTGACCGCCAATCGACCTATCTCAGCCTTGATCTGAGTCAGGCAGCAATCCCAGACAGATTACTGATCCCAATCTTCCTCTTCCTCTGAGGTGTGAGGTGCGTCAGAAAGTTGAACCAATCGGATTCAGATCAAGGATTTCAAACGAATAAACCAATTCTACTTTGTTGGATTGTAGAAAAGGATCTCCGTATCCGCCGGAAAGTCTAAATGCGTGATGCTCCGCAACGGGTGCAAAGACCCTTTTCTACATCATCTCGACATCGCTAACAAAGTAGAACTACGTTTCAGAGTCACCCTGACGCTTTCGCCAAAACCAAAATCCAGCAACCGGGACGCCGAGTCCGAGAACCCCGAGGGCAATCCAGGTTTTCACCGGAGGCCGATAAATATCGACCCGCATTTCCATCGGCCCATTGATGATCTGAGAGAGTGGGGCGCTCCAACTGGTCGATGTCGGCGATTCTTCCTTCACAACCCCATTGCTCTCCAGCACCTTCGTTGGAAAATGCATGTGATAGGTAAAATGATAATTGGAAAGAACCGCGCCAGTCAGTTTCTTTCCGAAGTTCCCTTGCTCCTCCGGCTTAAAGGATCCGAAGCCGCCGGAAAGGTCAACCGTACGCGAAACAGCGAACCGGTCGCTTTGCTTTTCCACTTCAAAAGCCCCGAAAAACTTCACCACCTCTCCAGCGCCGTCCCCTTCCCCGATGCTTTTGAGGCGACTAACATGATCAAATTCGATCGTGAATTCGGTGGCCCGGACATTGCCGGAAACTTCGCTGGAGTAATCCGAAAGCTCCAACCCCGGCGCTTCGCCGATGAAGGACTCCAGTGCCGTTCCCAATTTCTCCCCACTCGCCATCGCCTTTTTCCCTTTGAACATCAAAAACGCCCGAATCGAACCACCACCCGAGGCATCGATCGTGAAATGTTCCGTGTAGTTCACGCA
>JBCDHN010000711.1:0-2608 GCA_038749915.1 Verrucomicrobiota bacterium
AGAAAACGGTGAGGGACTTCACAAAAAGCGGCATTTTCATAAGGTAGTTGGATGGGAGGGCTAAATGCCCGTTTATTTAGGGTATCTTAAAGGTTTACGACCAATCTTTCCACTTTAAACGTGGCATTCTCTTGATCGCCGTTCAGATCAATCTGATCAACTTGGTCGCCGTAGACGATGATGACGCGGCCTTCGATTGCCTCCAGGAGTTGGCAATTGACCTGCTTTCCGTCGATCGCGCAGTCAAACGCTGCTCCGCTGAAAACGTAGGCTTTGCTGCCATCGGGAGTCTGAACGGCATACATGACTTTCGAGACGCGCTTGACGCCGCCAGTTGCGGCGACCGTGGTCAAATTTCCGTCCGCAGTCTGTGCGATGGAGGCGATGTTGCTTCCTCCCACGGCCTGGGTCAGGGCATTGACCGTGGCTTCCTCTTCCTGGGTCACGAATCCGGGCCCTTGCGATTGAGTGACGGCGGGGATCACCACCAGAATGACAGCGAGACCGAAAATGATGACACCAACAATGAGAAGGACGCGTTTCCAGGGCGAAAGTCCGAATTTGTGGATCGTAAGGGCGATACTAGCTACGCCGGATAGCGCGGTGAAAATGTAGGCAAGAGCCTGGAGAACTTCGTCGCTAACGTAAGTTATGGCTGGGAACATAGGTGTGTGCTGAGTTGAGGGATTGGTCGCATCTTGGCCTGCGAATTATTCAGGTCAAGTTTCGTTCTTTTTTGCAAGACGCAGAGCGGGAAATCTATTGCGTGGACTCTAACTGGGCCAGAAGAGGGTTGAGCGTAGGCGCCATGCCTGGTGCCAACATCATGGCTCTTTTGTAGAGTCGGATGGCTTCTTTTTTCTCGCCGAGAAGGTCCTGGGTCCGCGCCAGATTCGCAGTCGCGAGGGAATGGCGGGGATAGCGATCAATGATCACTTCCAAATGCTTGCGTGCTTCTTTCAGGTTTGAAATCGACTCTTTGGGCAGGGACGGATCGTACTTTGTGAGGTGGGCCGTGCCAAGATTGTTGAGGATTCTTGCGTCACGGGAGTTCAATTCCAGCGCTCGGCTGTAGTTTTCGATGGCACGGGACGAGACCTTGTAGTTGAGATAGACGTTTCCGAGATTGAACCAGTGATTGGGGTTGTCGGGATCCAATTCGGTCGCCTTCTTGAGGTGTTCCTCCGCACTGAACTGAAAGTCGTTGGTCAGGTAGGCGGCACCCAATGCTCCATGGGCGTTTGCCTGCAAGCTGATATCTTCGGTTTTTTCCGCTTCTGCCAGTGCCTTTTGTCCGTGAGCAACCGCAGTTTCGTGGTTCCCAAGATCGGCATAGAGATAGGCCAACTCGGCATGGGCTTCAGAGTCAGGATCAAAACGACGCTCTGCTCGTTCAATGGCGAGGGCGAGCTGATGTCGATTGATGGAGTGAGCAAGGCGAACTGCTTTGGCCTCGTGATCTACCACCAACTGCAGATACAATTCCCCCACTTCATCCGAAAGGGTAGGCCCCCACTTGACTGCAGTAGGCATCGCCTTCTGATCGGAAAAGTTGCTGTAGACATACTTCATTTCCAATCGGGTGCCCGCCGGAAGCTCCACCGGTTCCTTGAACTTGTAATCCTCCTGGGCATTCGCCTGCCAATCCCGAATTTCGAAGACCCGCTCGCCTTGAGCTTCTGGTCGGTAGATATCGAGTCGAACCGATTCAGCGAGGGCGTTGGCAACCGGATAGATTCCATGAAGTTTGGTGGCAACCGGAACCACAAAACTGTCTCGGACGCTGTATTCCTTAGACATGGCTTGAATCTCAATCGTTTCATTGGCCATTCTCAGGGCAAGGACATGGTGAATCGGTTCGCTGGCAAACCAGCAGGCAATCATCGGTCGGATTTCCTGCGGCGAGCCATTGGGTTTGAGGTGCAGCGTTACCACGAAGTCAGTCTCCGGGTGTACTCTCCAACCCGTTCCCAGCGGAGCTTCGGAAACGCTGGCTCTTGGCGTCCAGACGGTGAACAGCGCTTCAGGGCGCCGGAGGCTTGCCAACTCCGGCCGCCAGGGAAAACCGGGTGCCTTGTCTTTTGCGTCGAGCTTGCGGCTGTCGGCCGTCAAATCAAGCCTAATGACCGCATGCTGAACAACATCTTCCGAGCCGGGCAGCAATTCCAGGGATTGGAGGTGTCTCGCGGACTTGAGTTGAGTTGCCGGAACGATAAAACTGCGGATCAGCGGCTGTCCGTTGGCCGGTAACGTGAACGAATCCTTGGGCTCCAGAATCAGATCGGGTGGGTTTTCCGGCGCTGCGGGAGGTTCTGATTGAAGCGGAAAACGTCCCTCAGCCGGGAGCCAGGGTGCTTCCTGGGAGAAGCTCTGAGGCGGCTGGATAAAGACAAAACAGGTGGTGAGGAGGAGGAAAGGAGCTTTAAAGTCCACCCTTTAAACTGACAGGCGGTTGGCGCCCGGCAACTGAAAGTTGAACTTCCGGCGACGAAAACGGAAGCTGAACTCATCGTAAGCTTGTCCAGGGGCAGGCGTCCGTTCCCTCCAAGAGATGAACCAGATCTCCGTGATCATTCCAGCCTTTGAAGAAGGCACCAATATTCAGCCG
>JBCDHN010000712.1:0-2602 GCA_038749915.1 Verrucomicrobiota bacterium
GAGTGATTCGGGTAGGCTACCCATCAGAGATTTCCACTGCCATCTCGTGATCTCGGTTTGACTGATCCAGAATCCATTTTGAATCGAGTGGTGAGGGAACTTGCCGGGCACTTCCACGCCGTCCTTGATCTCGGTCGGGGGAAGGAGAGCCGAGTCACCCGGACACCAGGCAAATTGAATCCCGCCGAATTCCCGAATCTGGCCGGGGCGAATGATCATCGGCTTCGATTCTCCCATATTGAACGACCAGGTGTTGGAAGTCGGAAGACGGTCGCGAAACATGGGTAGCGACCAGTAATGATCGTTCCGGGACGAGAGATCCTGGTTCACCAACAACTGAATGTCTTCCAGGGAAATGCCCGGTTTCAGCATGTGGCGGGCGAACGATTCGGTGTAACGGCTTCCCTTTACGTGTGCAGGAACTGATTCTCCCGATGTGGCATATCCAATGAACGACCCCTCCACCAGCGGGTTGTCGAGATCAGAACCGCTGAATTCCGTGACCCGGTGCCGACAGCAGTCCAGCAGAACGATCCGGGTTTGGGCCGGGCTCTGCTCCATCCGCCGCAGGACGACCTGCGCTGAGATGGCCTCCTCCCAAAGGTTGGAGAATCCTTCGGACAGACGTTCCTTGCCGAACAGCAAATGGTTGTGCTTGGCGGCAACCACTCCGTGCCCGGAAAAATAAAAGAAGCCAGCCCCACCACGATCATTCAGCTTGTCGATGAAGTCATCAACCGCAGCCCGGGCCTCTGCCAGTCCTGGGTTGAACATGGTCGTTACCTCGAATCCGGTTTTCTGGAGCGCCTCGGTCATGACCGTTTTATCAATATCAATGCCCGGAAGCGAATGAAAGCCCGCGCCCTCATAATCCGCGACACAGATCACCAATGCGGTGCGATTCTCGAAACGTTGTTCCGGTTCCTGGGCTTGAGAAAACGCGGCCGAGGCCAACAACCAATGGATGAAAATCCATCGCCTCAAGCCAAATTCCAAGTAGGATAAGTTCTTCACAGTCTTTGGGAATCGTTCTATGATAGATATGATCTTAGCAGGAATCATTCGGAAAGCGTCAGGTTTATCTGTCGTGTTTTATACCCAATCGCTCCTCCAAAGACTCTGATTGCAGCACTCCTAAATTTTGACCCTTACGAGCAATAATGCCTGGAACCATCCAACACCTTTTCCTCGATCTCGACGGCGTGTTTGCAGACTTTACCCGCGCAGCCCTTCGCCTACACGATGAGGAACACTACCTCGAATCCTGGCCTACTGGTGAACGGGACATTTCCAAAGTTCTTGGCATCAGCAAGACCGCCTTCTGGAAAAAAATCGACCGCGCCGGTACGGAGTTCTGGGAGTCTTTGGAGCCCTACCCTTGGTTTGAAGAGTTGATCGATGTCGCTCGAAACACCGCGCCATTTGCCTTGCTCACGGCACCATCGCTCTCCCCCGATTCGCTGGCGGGAAAGGCAGCGTGGATCGATCGCCACTTTCCCAAGATTGAGGGCAGAAAATTTCGCAATTTTTTGATCACCAGCCAGAAACATCTCCTCGCGGGCCCCGGAAGAGTTTTGATCGATGATTCGGCTTCAATGGTGAGCGCTTTTCGCCGTGCCGGTGGCAACGCCATCCTCTTTCCCCAAATTTGGAACGACAACCATGCCATCGAAAACAAGATCGACTTTGTACGGGCAGAGTTGTCCACTTTGGCCCAGTCGATTTCGTAGACGGGAAGTTTTCTCAATCAAGGTGCAATCAGATCGGCTCTTCCTCCGATGAGTCCGGGAAACTCCATTTATCCATCAACGAACACCATTCTGAAAATGAGCACCTCGAATCAGAGTTTTCCCGAACCATCCAACCCTTTTGAAGCTTGGATCACCACCATCGTTGTCGGCCTGATCGTCGCAGGCCCGGAGCTTCTCGAAATTCGCAATGGTTCGCATGAACCCGGGTTTCTGCTGGGTCAGGCCACCATGAAGCTGATCGCTGCCTTTGTGATTGGGGCGCTACTGGTCTGTCGCTTCAGGCCCTTTCATTTCTGGCTGAATTGGACCGCCTTGGCTCTTGGCATTGTCTTCATTTTTGTGATCAAGTGATAAACTCAAAACCGCTCAACGTCTGGTCCCGTGACGAGGAGGAAATCGGCAGATTACTTTCCAACTTTGCCCACACGCCTTTCGTTCTCGATGACATTGCCTACGAGTCGATCGAAGGGTTCTATGCTTCGATTCTTCTCGAACACAACGTAGAGAAGCAACAGAGAGCCCGTGGCTTGCATGGGATGAAGGCCAAACGCTGCGTTCCCAAGAACAAACCAGAAAGCTTCAACTACAGGGATGAGGTCATCATGTTAGGCTCGGCCGAACATCACGAGCTCCTGAAACGGGCACTCCGGGCCAAGCTTGAGGCTCATCCGGAAATCGCCGAGGCCTTCATCGAAACCCGGCCCCGACCGGTCATCCATGAAACCGGGTATCCGCACAATCCGGACGCAGAGTTCAGTCACCTTGTCTTCTGCCGAATCCTCACCGAATTGCGTGACGAATTTGCCGATGAACCCGAATCTTCAAAAAATTGAAGCGGGCTGCAATCAAAC
>JBCDHN010000713.1:0-2601 GCA_038749915.1 Verrucomicrobiota bacterium
AGGCGCTTTGTGGCCAGATTTGGAAGTCGCTTCGCGAAGCGGGCATGGTCAAGGAGCGCGAGATCGAACAACTCTACGACACGGAGAAGGAAACCTTCCTTGCTGATCGCCAGGTGCGGGGAACCTGCCCCAATCCTAAATGCAACTCGCCTGATCAGCCGGGAGACAACTGCGACAACTGTGGCAAGACCTATTCTCCCAAGGATTTGATCAATCCGATCAGCCAGCTCTCCGGCACGAAGCCGGAAGTGCGCTCGGCCCTCCATCTCTTTGTCGAGACAGAGCAGCTTCACGACTTCCTGACCGAGTGGACCCAATCGGGTGTCATGGCAAAAGAGAGTGCCAATTATTTAAAAAACTTCTTTCTCGCAGAACCGCTTGAGGATTGGGACATTTCGCGCCCCGCGCCCTACTTCGGCTTCGAAATTCCGGACAGCCCCGGCAACTACTGGTATGTCTGGTTTGATGCGCCAATCGGCTACATCGCCTCAACCCAGGTTTGGTGCGACGCTAACGGGGAGAAGCTTGAGAATTGGTGGAAGAACGATGACGTGGAAATTCATCACTTCATCGGGAAAGACATCCAGTATTTCCACACCTTGTTTTGGCCGGCCATGCTGAAGACGGCCGGGTTCAGCCTTCCAAAATTCGTTCACATCCATGGATTCCTCACCGTTGACGGCAAAAAAATGTCGAAGTCGCGGGGAACCTTCATTCAAGCATCCAAGTATCTCGAGCATCTCGATCCGAGCTATCTCCGCTACTACTACGCGACCAAGCTCTCAAGCCGGGTTGAGGACATTGACCTGAACCTCGAGGAGTTTTCCTCCACCGTGGATGGCCTCTTCAAAAAGGTCGTCAATCTGGCGAGCCGAACTGCCAAGTTCCTCAAACCAACCGGCTTTTCCGAATCCTATCCCGAAGATCAAGGCCTCTTCGAAACCTTCGCCAAAGGGGCGAAAGGCATCGCGAAGCACTACGAGAATGGCGACTACAACAAGGCCATTCGCAACATTCTCGAACTCGCCGATCAGGCCAATGTCTTCATTGAACAGAATGCGCCTTGGGAACTTAAAAAAGATCCGGAGAAAGCCGGTCAGGTTCAGGATGTCTGCTCCGTTGGTCTGAACCTGTTTCGCCAGCTTGCCATTTATCTTGCCCCGGTCGTTCCAAGTCTGTCCGAGAAGGCGGGCGAATTGCTTGGTGATCCCATCAAATCCTGGAAACAGGCGCAAAAGCCATTGGAAGGAACTCCGGTCGCCAAGTTCAAACACATGATGAAGCCGGTCGATTCCGGAAAAATTCAGGCAATGATCGAAGAGAGTAAAGTCGAGCAGGCGGCCGAAGCATCATCGCCGTTAACCGGGCAAGCCAACGACAGCGACGAATGGCTGAAGGCGGAACCGCTTGCTGATGAAATGACGATCGATGATTTTGTGAAAGTCGATCTGCGCGTCGCCAGAGTCATCGAAGCCAACGAAGTGCCAGAAGCGCGGAAGCTGCTTCAACTCAAGGTCTCTCTCGGCGGTAACGAAGTCCGAAACGTCTTTGCCGGGATCAAAGCATCCTATCAGCCCAACGAGCTGGTTGGTAAACTGGTTGTAGTGGCGGCGAATCTTGCCCCTCGAAAAATGAAGTTTGGAGTCAGCGAAGGGATGGTGGTCGCAGCCGGGCCAGGAGGAAAAGACGTTTTCCTGCTCAGCCCCGATTCAGGTGCTCAGCCGGGTCAGCGAGTTCACTGATTGCAACCCTCTAAGCTTGTGGCTGGGACGCGCCAAAGATATCCATCGATTGGCGCAACTCCGGCAGCGTGAAAATTTCCAACTCTGTGGCGACGCCCCGCAGCTGGATGCTTCCGATCGATTCGAAGGCAAAGCGATCCCGCACGGCTTCAACCGTATCCGCACTAACGATTCCACAGGTTTTGACCTCCTTGGTTTTCGCTTCCAGTCGAGCCGCCACATTCACGGTGCGGCCAATGGCGGTGTAGTCCATCTTCTGTTCCGAGCCAATGTTCCCAACCACCGCCGTCCCCGTGTGAACCGCCATGCCAATTTGGAGAGCACGCTTGCCTTTGACATACCAGTTGGCGGCAAGAGCCCGTGCGGCATCCTCCATCTCAATCATGGCCTTGACCGCATGATATTCCTGTTCCTCATCCTGAAGAGGCGCCCCAAAAACCGCCATCAATCCATCCCCGATGAACTTGTCGATTCCGCCTTTGTTTGCGAACACGATTTCCACCATCTTGGTGAAATACTCGTTTAACTGAGAAACCACATCTTCCGGCGGAACATCCTCTGCCCAGGCGGTGAAGTCACGAATATCCGTGAATAATATCGTGACCTTCTGCCGGGTTCCCTCAAGTCGCGGGAGTTGATTCGATTCGATGATCGATTCGGCAACATCGCGAGACACATATCGAGCAAAGGCTTCTTTCAGCATTTCCCGCTCTTGAAGCGATCTCGCCATCGCGTTCACGGCATCGCCCAGTTGCCCGAATTCGTCGGGAGCCAACCCGGAAATCCGGGTGTCCAACTCGCCGTCCGCAATCTTGAGAACGCCCTCGCGCACAACCTGCAGCGGACGGGTCGCCGCTGC
>JBCDHN010000714.1:0-2596 GCA_038749915.1 Verrucomicrobiota bacterium
GTATCGATCCCCTGGATCCCGGGAATGTTCCAGCGCTCCATGTAGTCATTGAGGCTTTCGGTCGAGCGCCAGTTGCTTGGGACATCGCACAATTCCTCGATCACGAAGCCGCGCACATGGGGCTGCTTGCTTTCCGTATCGGTGGGATTCACCCCATAATTCCCGATCAGCGGATAGGTCATCGCCACAATCTGGCCGCGGTAAGAGGGGTCGGTTAGGACTTCCTGGTAACCGGTCATGGAAGTGTTGAAGCAGGCTTCGCCCGACGCAGTGACCGGCGCCCCAAAGCCGACTCCGTGAAATACCCGTCCATCGGCAAGTGCTAAGAGAGCTGGATTCATTGAGGGCGCACGATGGCAGATCAATTTCAAATCTCAAACTTTCAAATCTCAAATCCCTCTTGCCGGATGCCGCTGACGCTTTAAATTCCCGGCATGAACCTAACGAAGCGGCAAACGGACAATGGCGGCGCCATCATTGAACTGGAGGGCGACGCTGATCTGGCCGCCGCTCCCGTGTTTCAGGAGGCGGTCGAAGCGGTGATTGCGGACAATCCACCCTTTCTTGTGATCGACTTCAGCAAGTCTACCTTTGTGAACACGCCGATTTGGGCCGTCGTGGTTCAATACTACCAGCACACCACCAAGGAAAATACCGGCATGGCGGTGAGTGGGCTGCAGGGGCGCGTTGCGGCTTCCTTTGGCGTTGTAAGGCTCGGCGAATTCATCAGTACGTATGATTCCGCTGACGAAGCCATTGCCGCCCTGTCCTGACATGGAGCCCAATTCCACCGAAAAACGGCAGCAACTGCTCATCAACGTCGCTCGCGATCTGAGCCGCACCCAGAATGTTGAGCAATTGCTCGACCAGATTCTCGAGTGTTCTCGCGAGGTGATGGATTGCGAGGTCTGCTCCATTTTGCTTCCGGAGTTCGGCAGTGGCGACCTCCTGATTCGGTCGACCAAAGATGAGCCGGGCCAGGAAGCGATCCGAGTGCCCAAAGGCAAGGGAATCGCCGGTTATGTTTATGAGAACAAGGTTCCCGTGAACCTGGAAGACGCCCAATCAGACCCGCGACACTTTGGTCAGGTGGGATCGGACATCGGGTTGGTCACGCGCAACATGCTCACGATTCCCCTTCTGGATGGGGAACGCTGCCTTGGAGCCATGCAGGCGATCAACTCCTTGCATCGGGAGAAATTCGCTGAACCCGACGAGGAAATTTTCGAGACCTTCGGCGCGCTGATTGCGGTGACTCTCATTCGCCTTGAATCGCAGCAAAAGTCGATTCGAGAAGCGGAAGTTCGGCAGCAACTCGAGTTGGCGCACGAGATTCAGGCTTCATTTCTCCCTCCCGAAGAGGCCAAAATCGGAGATATCAAGCTCAGCGCCCTTTATGAGCCTGCGGCCGAGACCGGTGGAGACTTTTTTTTCTGGCACGCCCTGGAGGACGACAAGGTTCTTCTCGGGATTGGCGATGTTTGCGGCAAAGGCTTCCCGGCTGCCCTGGATATGGCGCGCGGAACCACGCTCATCTCCAGCATGGCTCACCGCGCTTCGCGATTTCCGCTCAATGAGTGGGTCACCGAGGTCAACAGCCGTCTGTGCGATGTCATGAGCAACGGGCGCTTCATCGCCTGCGCCTTCCTACTTATCGATATCAAAAAACGCATTGTCAGTGTCTGCCTCTGTGGAGCCCTGCCCCCGAAAGTGCTGTTGGGCGATCACTGGGAGGACGTTCCCATCGCGCCTAATCCGCCGCTGGGCATTTCCTGTTTTTTCTCCTATCAAGCGGAGACGTTTTCCCTCTCAGCCAGCCGTTCATGGATGGTTCTTTCCGACGGGATTCTCGAAACACAGAACGAGAAGGGCGAGTATTTCGAGGAGGGTCCGTTTGACGAGGTGATGGACACGATCGCCGCGAATCAGGATCCGGACATTCTTGGAACGCTCACCAAATCGTGGAAAGACTTTTCGAAAACGGCGACGTATCAGGACGACACCACGGTTCTGCTCTTTGAAGACGAAGTCCCCCGTCCCGCCGCCGTTTTTGAATTCACCTGTTCGCCGGATTCGATTTCCAAAGGGCGCGAATTTGTTGAAGAATGGGCCAAGTTTTGCGGAATGGACGAGGAGACCATTGGGATGGTTGTTCTCGGTTGCGATGAGTTGCTGACCAACGTTTCCAAACACGCGTATTGCGAGCCTGGTCCGGTTTCGATCCATGCTTCGGCAGAATTGAACGGCTTGGAGTTCCGCATTGAACACAGCGGAGCCGGCATCGCGAACGAGGAGATTCCTGAGGTGAAAGAAAAAGCGGAGCCTACCGTCGGCAAAATGGGGATGGGCGTTATCCACACGATTTTTGACGAGGTGGATTACCAGAAAGGGGAAGGCGCGTCCTCGGTAACGGTTACGAAGCGGGTTTAGGGCTGGAAAGGCCAAGCTTTCTTGAGCCAGTCTCGAAACTCGTCCCACCAGGATGGTCCTTCCGGCTCTAAAACCAAGGCGCTGTTTCTCGGGTCGATGTGAAGTCGATGTCCCTTCTGGCGATTGCGAACGACTTTGAGTAAGTCAGTTGGCGTCGTATTTCGAC
>JBCDHN010000715.1:0-2591 GCA_038749915.1 Verrucomicrobiota bacterium
CGCTGAGCATCAAAGGTTCAGGAGATTCTGAGGGGGACTCCCACGCATCTGGTTGCGGAGGTTCTGATGTGGCGACCGGCGCTGATACCGCAGCACGAAGCCGTGGTTTTGGCTGCGCAGGCGCTTGAGATGCTGTCGGCTGCGCTGCCTGAATGGCTTGCTGCGCGATTGGGTTTACCGGAGGACCGTCTTCAGAGGGCTTTCGAACATTTGCCTGGGCTGCGGGCTGTTGCTGACGCGGAACCGTCTTTTGGGACTGTGGCGTTGCCTTGGAATTGCCGTTGGTGTGGCCATTTTCCTTCGATGGAGTCGCTATCCTCTCAGGATTTTGCGGGACGTTCTCAACAACGGTCTTCCGATCGTGATCGAGTTGTGAATCCTCCAACTGGTGGGGATCCTCAACTTCATGATCGGGCTCTGGTTCGTCGATTCTCGCTCTCTCGTTCTTAAATCGCGAGCTGAGCGAGTCGCCGAGGTTTGAAGGCTGCTGAGCTGGGGGCTTTCCGGCTTTCATTGCTCAGGATTCCTTTCCTTTTCCTCCAGATAGGTCTCTCTTTCATCCTCATAGGCCAGACGATGATCGCGCACTTTTACCTGGCCACCATTCCGATCGTAAAACACGACTCGGATTTCCCCATTTCCATCTTGTCCAATCGTAACCCGGCTGTTGACGCCATTCTCCGGATCCTGAACCGTGATGCGGCTGGGATCCCTCCAGATGGCGTCGAGGACGCGGTCCCTGGCGCGAAAAGTGAGCGCGTTCGCAAAAAGCTGGGACTTGGATAATTTCGATTGCTTCAGGGCTTTTTCGAAAATTGCCATGTTTTCGGGATCTCCAACCATGGAGTCGATCGCCTTGGAAAGGGACTCAATCTTCTTCTCCTCGTCCTTCAGTCGTTTTTCCCTGTCGCGCTCCCGGATAATGTCGTGCACGGATTTCCGGTCGTTCTTGCGAATGATGACCAACTCATCGGAGTGGTTGCCATTCTGAACGCGGTTCTTAATCCGGTACTGGTGACCGTTCTTTTTGTCTTGAGGGGACGCCATGGTTGAGGAGGGACGCAAGTTCCTCTCTTTTTCCTGCTAACTTAAACGGAATTGCGACTCAGAAACAACTGATTTGTATGCCCGGTATTTTTGTTGAAAGGGGGTAGTGTTCAAAACCGAAGTCAGAACCTTTTCGTTGATTGTCGCCTCCAACCCGGTTGTGACAGCAGAAAATCAGTGGATTCCATCGCGCCCGTTGGGATGAATTACCTCTGTCACTTCCTCGCGAGCATGATGCTGTTTCACCTGGGGAGACGTTTTGCCATTGGGTTTTTTGGCCGCTTGATTGAGATCGAGAAACTCTCCGACTCCCTGGTCCTGGGGGGGCAGAAAGCTCTCATCGAGAAACTGCGAGGCCAGATCGGCTTCGGTTTCGGCCGCGATCAGCTCGGAATCGAGATCGTCAGCTTCGGCGGATTTCGATTCAACGGGAGAAATGGTCGAGTCATGAAACGCTGTCATCAGTGAGGTCTCCGGTCGAAATTGAGTGGGGGAGAACTCTGTTTGGTTTACGCTCGTTGAAAGTCGTGAAATCGGGCCTTCGACCCCCAGGCGCGCCAAATTGTAGTGATATTCGTCGTAGGCGAGGATTTCGTCGTAGGGGCCTGGCTTGGAGAAGAACTTCACGATGAGGGGAATCGTGTCGATGAGCATGAAGAGTCCCGCCAAAACGAGATAGGCCATGAGAGCGAAGTGGCCCCCCTCGGTGCCGTTTTCAAACAGACCGTGCAAGGCCAGGGTTTGGGTGAGAAGGTCTCGTCGTGGCTCCTCGCGGATTCCATCGATTCGGGCCTTTTCTTCTTCAGAGATGCCGGTGAGGTCGGTTCGCAACCGCTCCAGCTCGGCCAGTCCGGAATTGATTTGAGCCTCGATTTGCTCGCGAACGCCGGTCTGCTGGTTGACGAAGATATCGGCTTGTTGTTCCTGAACCTGGCTGCGAAGAGCCGCGACCCGGAGCCTCTCGTCTTCTGCTTTTTGAACCCGAGCTGCAGCGGCCCCGTTGAAATCCGCCTTAATTCGTTCTTCGGTTGAGGCGATGCGTTGTTGTGTTTGAGAGCGGTCCTTGGTCAGGCTTTGCATCAAACCGCTCAAGCGCTTGGCTTCGGCGCGGCGCCATTCGAGTTGGTCATCGCGAATGCTGCGGGCGCGAGGTCCCACTCCCACAATTCCGCTTCTCTGTCCGTTGATTTCTTTTTCGAATTCTCGCTGCCAAAAATCGAGTTCGGTCTGGAGCTTGCGATAATCTTCCGACAGGGCCGGGAGCTGCTCGTCCAATTCAGCCATCCGATTTCGCAGTGCTGTGGTTTCCCCTTCGATTTGCGAGTCCATGTTGGTTCGCTCGTCTGGAGTCAACCCCATGGCTGGTCCGGGATCGCCAACTCGATCATCGGCCACGATGAATTTGGCATCAAACGTGTCTTTCCAGTCGGTCCTCTGGGTGGAAATCTCGCCTTCCACCGTGGCAATCTTGTTTTCGAGGAGGGTTTTGTTCGACCGGAACGTGCTGCGAACGGACTCAATTTCGACGTCGCGTTCTTCTTCAA
>JBCDHN010000716.1:0-2591 GCA_038749915.1 Verrucomicrobiota bacterium
ATTTGGAATGATGAAGAACGCGAGGGGGCTGGTGATGCGGAATTTTCCCGGAGTTTGGATCTGCCGGACAAACCGAGATCGGCGCGACTTACGGCAACGGCCGACTTTGCGAGACTGGAGGTCCGGATCAATGGCAAAACCCTTGCCAGGGCGGAGGCCTATGATCCGTCGCTGAGCCTGGAGATCGCCTCATCGCTTCTTGCCGGTGAGAACGTGGTGTCTTTTCACGCGGAGGGTGTGGAAGGTCCTTCCGCGATCGCGGCCAGGTTGGTGGTCGATGGGGAAACGCTGCTGACTTCGAGCTCGAAATGGGATGGTGCGCTCGGGTTTGGTCAGGTCTTGGCGGATCGGTTTGAGTCGAACGCGTTTGCCGAAATCAGCCCTCTGGATGAGTACAACCAATGGAAAGAAGCCACGACGGATGCCGATGCAGAAGGGGCGAAGCTCTCCGGACTTCCCCCAGGATTCGAAGTTGAGCTGCTGCGCCTTGCGGAACCCGAAGAGGACAGTTGGGTCAGCATGGAGTTTGATCCGCAGGGCAGGCTTCTGATCGCCAAGGAGAAGGCGGGCGTTCTTCGCCTGACTTTACCCGAATCCGCGGAGGCAGAGATCAAGGTTGAAGTTGTGAACGAGGACCTGGAAGAGTGTCGTGGTTTGTTGTGGGCCCATGGCGCCTTGTATGCCAACGCGAACGATTCCAAAGGACTCTACCGGCTTCGTGATACCAACGGCGACGACCAATTTGATGAGGTGAGCCTCTTGAAGTCGACTGAAGGCGGGGTTGGTCATGGGCGAAACGATCTTGCGCTCGGTCCCGATGGTCTGGTTTACACGATCCACGGTGACTCGGTCAAACCTCCCGAGACAACGCAATGGAGAACGGCGAGCGAAGATGAATCGATCAGTCCGCAGGGATATCTCGCCACCCTTGATCCTGACGGAACCAACTGGGAAATTCTCGTGCGAGGCTTGCGCAATCCATACGGCATTGCGATCAATCCGGATGGAGAGATGTTCACCTACGATGCCGACAATGAGGGAGACATCGGTTTGCCGCTCTATCGCCCCGCCCGGGTGAATCATCTCGTTCCAGGAGGGAATTATGGCTGGCGTCAGGAGAACCAGACCTGGAGCTGGCCGGTGTATGCTCCGGACAGCTGGCCAACAACGCTTGATCTTGGCAGAGGATCGCCGACGGCCGTCAAGTTCGGAACGCGAAGTTCGTTTCCGGCGAAGTATCAGGATGCGTTGTTTGTCTTGGACTGGGCCTATGGACGGGTGATTGCGGTGCAGCTGATCCCTCGAGGAGCCAGCTATCATGCGCGGGCGCATACCTTTTTGCGGGGACGTCCGCTCAATGTTACCGACCTCGACTTTGATCAGGATGGTTCGATGGTCCTCATCACCGGCGGAAGGAAGACTCAGGCCGCGCTCTACCGAATTCGGTATCGAGGCGAAGCACTTGAGGAATTGGGCAAATCACCACAGGCGACGGCTCGAGAAGCCTTCTCGGTAAAGATGAGAACCCTTCGCCACAAGTTGGAATCGGGAACCGCGATGCTAGAAGATCTAAGGCCGCATTTGACGTCGCCAGATCCTTGGATTCGCGGGGCGGCAAGATTTTCGATGGAGCGAATCCTTGAAGAAGATGATTTGAAGCCGCCACTGATCTCAACCCTCTCAGAGCGAGTTGCCGTTCTGTTGGTTCACACACGAGTTGGGAGAACCATTCCGCGAAGCTGGCTGTCGTTCAGGTTCGAGGACTTTCCTACCAGGAATGATAAGCTCACGCTGCTGAGGTCGTATGAAATCGGGAAAGTGGATTGGCCGGAGATCGCGGATCAGTTGCTTCCTCACTATCCCGGTCTCGACTCGAGTCTCAACCGCGAAATCTGTAAGACGCTGGTTCGCTTGCAGAATCGAGGGGTGATCGTTCCGTCGCTGCAGCTTATCGCCGAGGCGGATTCCCAGTCTGATCGGCTTCATTATTTGGAGCAATTGAGTTTTCTAAAGTCGGGCTGGAAACCGGACGAACGCGAGACCTATTTTCGGGCGCTGCTCCACGCAAAGCGCTTCTCAAATGGAGATCGGAATCTCCCGACGTTTCTGCTCGGAGTTGAGAATCGCGCTCTGGAGAACGTGCCGGTAGAGGAAAGGGCTCAATTCGCGGCGCTATTGAATGATGAGCCTCTAACGGCGCCAGTTGAAGAAGCGGAGCCCCGGGAGTTTGTGAAGCATTGGTTGGGAACGGATTTTGAATCCCTCAACCTCAGCGATCGGGATCTTGAACGGGGTTCCCAAATGTATCGCGCCGCTCAGTGCAGCCGTTGTCATCAGTTTGGGAAAGTCGGAGTCCCGATGGGTCCGGATCTCACCATGGTAAGCCGAAGATTCGCGCCGGAGGATCTTCTCGATTCCATTCTCAATCCATCCTCTGTCATTTCCGAAGCTCATCAAAATTGGATGATCACCAAAACAGATGGCTCCACTGTGCTAGGCCGATTGATTCGCGAGGACATTCGAAAATCGGAACTTTATTTATCGGTGAATCCGTTTGCCCCGAATGATTTGACCACCGTCGCGAAGTCGGA
>JBCDHN010000717.1:0-2590 GCA_038749915.1 Verrucomicrobiota bacterium
CGGGGGCGCATACCGGAGCCGTGGAACTGGCGTTGGTGTAACGGAGTCCTTTGGCAGCGATGCTGTCGATATTGGGGGTGACCGAATAGGAGTCCCCATAGCAACCCAGTTCGGTTCCGTTGTCCTCACTAGTGATCCAAAGAATATTCGGCAGTTCCGCTGATTGAAGGGGTAGTGCCGTCAGCAGGGGAAGGAAAAAGCAAAGAAGGGTTTTCATGAGGGCAGACTTAGCAGAAAATCCGAGAACCGAAATTCGAATCCCATGATTTATTGCGCTGATCCTTCTCGAATTAGAGCTGCAAAATTCAGGAAATTAAACACTTCGTGGCTGCTTGGCGTCAAAGTGGCATCCTTCTTACCAATCCCCTGATCCTCAGCGATAATGAGTGTCCTGAATAAGAACATCGTGCTGGTTCTCAATCGGAACTGGCAAGCCATCAACATAACCACTCCGGCAAACGCGTTTTGCCAGATGGCGACCGACGTGGCGACCGGACTCGACATTCAGGGGGAAGATTCGATGGAACCGAAATGCTGGGCGGATTGGATCAAATTACCGGTGCGTTCCACGGATGAATCGATTGGAACCGCTCATGGTGGGATTCGCGTGCCAACGGTGGTGGTGTGCACGAATTTTGCCCAGGTTCCTTTGAAGCGTCCCAAGTTCTCAAGTCGCGCGATATGGACGCGTGATCGTGGGCTTTGCCAATACACCGGTGAAGAGCTCAAACCACATGAAGGAAATATCGATCATGTCATTCCCCGGTCTCGGGGGGGGGGAACGAATTGGGAAAATTGTGTTTTGGCCTCCAAGCGGGTGAACACTCGTAAAGGAAACAAGACTCCCGAGGAGGCAGGGCTCAAATTGCAGCGGCTACCCAGGGCTCCTCGGCAAGTGCCGGTGACTGCGCTCCTCAAAAACATCCACGGCATACCCGATTGGGAACCGTTCCTGGTGAACTAGCCAAGTCGAAGTCCCAAATCAGTCAGCCTCGGGAATCTCCGCGCCATGAGCTCGGTCGTCTTTTTCGCCAATCCGGTTCTCCCGTCCAGGCTGGTTTGGGTCGCCCTCTTGCTGAATCATCTCGTCGAGGCCTTCATCGCCGACAGCACCATCGTAAGTATGGCCATCGGTCTTGACCTCGACAGCGTCCCCAGAGTCTTCAACTGGCTGTGCGGTCGCTGAATTCTCGGGCAATTGCGCCAACGGTGGAGTAGGCGGTTGTGCCGGAGGTGGGCCGGAAGCAGTATGCTCTTCCAGTAGCTGACGGGTGTTGTTCCGGTCTTCCTGAGCCAACTGGAAGAGGAGACGGTTGTGTTCCTTTACTTTCTCGATGTCCTCAACCGAAACCGTAATCTGTTCCTCCAAAAGCCGTCGCCAATCGGTATCGTTGCTCTGCAAAATTTCGCGATTGTGTTCGGTGACAAGCCGTTTCCGCTCCATGGCCGTTTCCATTTGAAGCCGGTCCGTTTCACGCAGGCTTTCTGCGTGAATCTTCGCCAGCTCCACCTGCTCGCTCATCTCCCGCGCTCCGTGGGGCTTCCCGTGCCAGTCTTCCTCTTCTTTGATCAGGCGATCGTAGACACTCGACTTGGTGAAGAACTTTACGACGAGCGGAATCGTGTCGATCAGCATGAAGAGACCTGCAATCATCCCGTAGACGATCATGGCGAAGTGTCCTCCCTCGTCACCTTTCTCGAACAGCTTGTGAAGCACGAGCGTTTGGGTCAGAAGATCTTCGCGGGTTCCGGTGGAAATCTTCTCGATGCGTTCGGCTTGAAGATTGGCCAATTGCTCGTCTTCGACCATGAGGCGATCACGCTCCAACTTGGCGGAATCCATCTGCGCCTTATACTGGTCCGCCAACTCTTCCTGCTGGCTTCGGAAGATCGCCAATCGCTGGGAACGCAGGTCACGCTGCAAACTCGCAATCTTCATTTCGTCAGCTCGAATCGACTCAGCTTCAGCCGCAGCAGTGTCGGCATATCGGCTCCGAATGGTTTGCTCTGCTTCGAGGATCTCGTCGCTCAGCTGCGTGCGTTGCCTGGTTAAGCTGGTGACGAGTTCCGTCAGCCTTGCCGTCTCCGTCCGGCGCCAGGAAAGCTGATCGGCTTCGATGCTCTTCGCCCTCGGGCCGATTCCGGCGGGTCCACCACGATTCCCACTGATTTCAGCGTCGTATTCTTCCTGCCACTTCGAATAGTCCTCACGAACTTTGGCGAGATCCGCATTATGCTTCTCCAACTGCGAATCCAGATTGGCCAGTTGGGCTTGTTTGGCCTTGGTCGCCTGTTCAACCTGCTCTTCCATGGCCTGCTTGGCCGTGGAAACGCTGCCCGGCTGATCGGCAGGCTGTTCATCCGCAGCCTCCTCAAAGGGGGCATTGAGCGCCTCCTGTCTCTGGCGATCAAATTCCTGGAAGGAGTCGTTCGCGGCAACGATTCGTGCTTGGAGGCTGGACTTGTTTTCGGCAAAGGCGAGCCTGACCTCCTCGATCTCAGCATCTCGGGTCTTATCGACCTCGGTCGCAATGGTGTCTTTGAAGAGCAGTAACGTCAGTGGGTGGGCGATGGCAAAACCCATCAGTAC
>JBCDHN010000718.1:0-2589 GCA_038749915.1 Verrucomicrobiota bacterium
GCTTCACCTGCTGCGGGGTGAGACCGTCCACGGTGAGCAGCGCCTGAAACGAGAGGTTGAGCGCTCGCTCGGCGGCGAGACCGATGGGGTAGATCTCGCGGGTGGAAGAGAGGCTGGCGTGGGCCGAGCAGTCGCAGGCGAGTTTCCTTCACGCTCTGAAGTCTCAATCGCTGGCCGAACAAAATGCCGAGGAAAAGTTGGATGATGGGACGGTGATTCGAGTTTCCGCCCATCATGAAGAGAAAGCCTTTGTCTTCGATTTCACGGGAACGAGTGATTCTGTTTCCGGGAATTTCAGCGCGACCCCCGCCATTGTTCGCAGCGCCATTCTCTATTGTCTGAGGCTTTGGACAGGCAGCGATCTGCCACTGAATGAAGGCCTACTTCGCGATGTCACCACGATCCTGCCTCCGTGCTTCCTCAGTCCCAGTTTTCCGGAAGACCCTCGAAAGTGTCCGGCCGTGGTCGGAGGGAACGTGGAGACGAGTCAACGACTGGTTGATGCCATTCTCAGGTTGTTCGGTATCCAGGCTTGCAGCCAGGGAACGATGAACAATTTCATTTTTGGAGATGAGCAATTTGGTTATTATGAAACCATTGCGGGTGGCGCGGGAGCAGGACCAAGTTATGACGGAGCAGACGCCCTGCATACCCACATGACCAATACCGCGATCACGGATCCGGAAATTCTGGAAAAGCGCTATCCTGTGCTACTGCGGCAATTTGCGATTCGCAGGGACTCCGGTGGAGACGGTCATTTTCCTGGAGGAAATGGCGTGATTCGGGAATTTCAATTTCGAGCGCCACTCGATGTCTCTCTGCTCATGCAACATCGGGTCGAACGACCTTACGGATTGAATGGAGGAGGAGCTGGCAAGCCCGGAGTTCAAACGCTGATTCAACGAGAAGGCAAGGTCACCAACGTCCCCGGTGTAGCGGCACTTCAAGTTGAAGACGGAGATCGCATCATCATTGAAACCCCGGGCGGTGGAGGGTTTGGCGCTCCCTGAAGATTGACAGAGGGAGACCTATCCGCTTCGATGCCTCATGCTTCGAAAATCCCTCGTTCTCCTTTTTTGTCTGCTTCCAGCCTATCTGCAAGCGCAGCCAAACTTTCTGTTTATCACGGTTGATGACATGAACTGCGATTCCATCGGAGCCTTTGGCTGCCCGCTTGAGGAAATCACTCCCAGCATCGACAAGCTCGCAGCTGAAAGCCTGCGCTTTGACAAGGCGCACGTGGTGGTTGGAAACTGCTTCCCTTCGCGGAATGTGATGTTTAGCGGGAGATATCCGCACAGCTCCGGAGTCGAAGGCTTTTACCCGGTGAAGCCGACTGACTTTCCAGTGTTGTGCGATCTGATGCAGCAGGCGGGCTATTACGCAGCGATTCGGGGTAAGGTCTCACACTCCACCCCCTATCAGCCCTATGCCTGGGACGCCGATCTGACAATCCTACCCGATGGTTCCAAAGCTCATCTCAAGGATGCGGAGTCCTACTATACTTCGGTCAAAACCGGTATCGAGAGTGCAACCGAACAGGAGAAACCGTTCTTCATCAACGTCAACATTTCCGACCCTCACAAACCTTTCTGGAAACCCGGCGACAAGCACCCGACCTCCCGGGTTTACACAGCAGACGAGGTGCCGGTTCCCGGCTATCTGTGGGACGATCCCATCGTTCGCGAAGAATTGGCGCTCTACTATTCGTCGGTCCGAAGAGCCGATGATTGCGTAGGTGAAATTCTTCGAGCGCTCGAAGAATCCGGTAAAGAGAAAGACACGATTGTCATGTTCCTCTCCGATCACGGGATGCCACTGCCATTCTCCAAAACCCAGCTCTACCATCACAGCACCAAGACGCCTTTGATCATCCATTGGCCGGGAGTCACGAAGGCGGGAGCCGTTGATGAGGCTCACCTCGTTTCGGCAGTCGATCTGTTGCCAACCTGGCTCGAGATAGCGAACATCGAAGCTCCGGCAGGACTGGATGGAAAGTCATTTGTCAATTTGATAAAAGGGCAAGCCGAAGAAGGCTGGGATCACGTCTACAAGGAATACAACGAGAACTCCGGAGGACAACGCGCCCCCATCCGCGCCGTCGAAACGCACCAATTTCTTTACCTTTTCAATCCGTGGTCAGATGGAGTGCGCAAGTTCAAGACTGCAACCCAGGGAACCGCCACCTATCGCAGAATGAAGGAAGTCGCCCCCGAGAACTCGGATATTGCGGCCCGGCTCAACCTCTTTGATTTTCGAGTGGTTGAAGAACTCTACGATGTCAGCAAAGACCCGGATTGCCTGGTCAATCTCGCCGAAAATCCGGAATACCAGCCTCAGATCCAAGAGATGCGGCAGAATTTGGGAGCTTGGTTGGAACAAACCAATGATCCGGCTAACGAGGCTTTTGCGAACCGGGATTCACCGGAACTGGTCGAGGCATTTATGGCGAGGATAGAGGCTGAATCTGCCGAACGACGCGCCAACCGTCGGAAGAATAAGAAGGCCGCAGCTGCCAAAAATCAGAAACAGACCAAGAAGCCGAAGGATTAAGAATCCCAACCATTTGCTTTCAACACTTCCTCCAGA
>JBCDHN010000719.1:0-2580 GCA_038749915.1 Verrucomicrobiota bacterium
ATTGATTACGGTGCCGGCAATCTGCGCAGCGTCCACAAGGCTGTCGAAACTCTCAATTTTCCTGCCCAGATCGTTCATCGTCCTTTTGAGTTGGAGACAATCGATGTTTTGATCTTACCAGGTGTTGGATCATTCGGAGATTGCGTGGCAAATCTGCGCAAACAGGAACTCTGGGAGCCCATTCGCGATTGGGTTCGTGCTGGAAGGCCCTACTTGGGAATCTGTCTAGGGTACCAAATTCTATTTGAGTCGAGTGAAGAGTCGGAAGGCGTCGAAGGGCTCGGTGTTTTTGAAGGCAGTGTCGTTCGGTTTCCGAAATCCGATCTCAAAGTGCCGCACATGGGTTGGAATGAAATTGCGCCAGTGGATTCCGGAGATCCGTTGTGGAAAGCCTTGCCTCCTCATCCACACGTCTATTTCGTCCACTCTTTCTACCCCCAACCCGGTGATCCAGCGATTGTGGCTTCCACCGCGGATTACGGCCTTTCGTTTGCAGCGAGCGTTCGCAAGGGAAATGTGGTTGCGACCCAGTTTCACCCTGAGAAGAGCCAAAAACTGGGACTCCAGATTCTAGGTAACTTCCTCGAATCGACTTCCGCGCTGCCTGTTTAAGGCGATTACTGCAGGAAGAGGAACTGCCGAGTGTTCAGCAGCGTCCAGATGACTTGCTGAGTTCCATGAACGCCTTCTTCTCTCAGGATCGGAAGAAGCATTTTCCGCTCGTCTGCAGTTGGTTTGCGACTCAGCATGGTGAGGTAAATGGTATCGAGGCGCTCTAAAGGATTTGCGTCACTTCGCAAATCGCGACTCATTCTCGAAAAGGTGCTCATGATCCCGTTGGAGATGGTTCCATTCATTAAGGCCAGTGCCTGGGTGATGGATGCTTGATCGTTCGCGTTCTCAACCAGCTCGCGATCGCTTTGCCCGAACTCACGAAGGAAGTGCCCGAACGGTGCGGGTGAGCGAATATCACTGGCACGAACAAAGGCCCGTCGACTCTTCGTAAACGACTTGTAGATGGCCTTCTGCCTCGGAGTCTGAATGTCCCATTCTTTCATTTCCTGCTGCCTTTGAAGCTCTTCTGCCTTTTCCAAGGCCTCGATTTGAGGGGCAAGAACTGCCTCAACCAGACCATTGATGTACTGACCGCCATCAAATCCGTTGCTGCGACTGTTCCCGGCCATCTCCGGTTCCATCAGCCCGTCCTCCGTCATCACAGAAGCGAGTTCGGCAAGGAAATCATCGCTGCTGACACTATCATTCATCACCAATTCCGCTTTTTGTTCGATCCCCTTGCGGTAAACAGAATTGCTGATGGTTTCGGCAAGCTCACCGCGGACAAGGGCCGCGTCATTGAGGGCTGCCCGGATTTTCTCGGCGTCTTCTTCTTCTCGTGCCTCGGCCACTCTTTGCTGAGTCGATTGGATCCTTTCCGCAAGTTCGCGCTGCTTGGCTGCGACCTCCAATCCAATCTCCATCATCTCTTCACTTGAGAGATCATAGACCCCGTTGGCAACCCACTCGGTCCGGGTAATGAGCCGTTCCTTGGCCAAGTTGGCTCGTGGATTGGGAACATCAACTTCATCGACCACCATAGCAATCAAAGAGTCCCAGATCTGTTCGGCGCTGAGCCGGCGCAGAACAGGCCCCGGGAAGTGATACGTCTGTCCCAACGCGACCTCTGCTGTGGAGGATTCGCGTTGATAGGTATCGCTCAGATAAATCGTCTGCAAAAAGCGCTTCATATCGTAGTCCAAGGCGATCATTCGCCTCTCGAGAAACGCCATCAGCTCCGGATTCGAGGCGGTCGTGTCCTCTCGCATGTCATCGACCGGTTCAATCAATCCAAGACCCATGGCGCGTTTCCAAAGGCGGTTGGCGATCACTTTGGTGAACCGGGCATTCTCAGGGGATGTCATCCACTCGGCGAATTCATGAATCGGGACTTCACCCTTTTTGATTTCTGGTTGTTTCCCGAATGGTACTGCCGGCTTCACCACGGCTCTGGGCGCGGCGTCATCGTACTGGTAATCGTGTGGCAATCTCAGTTTGCGATCCATCTCCCACACATTGTTGAACCTCAGCGGTTTGAGCACTTCGCTCATGGCACGGCCGAAGGCGCGCCGCTCATCGGAATCCGGCTTTTCCCGTTGGTTGTAAAGGACTTGAGCTGACCGGGAGTTTTCCGACTGGTTTGTCGTCATCATGCCGAAGGTGAAGGCGCTGAGATGGTAGTAGTCCATCTGAGTCCATGAATCGAAAGGATGGTTGTGGCATTGCGCGCACACAATCTGGCTCCCGAGAAAGACCTGAGTGGTAATCGCCAGATTATCGAGCGGCATTCCGTAGTCTCTCAGGTAGTAACCCACTGCGCCATTCTTCCACGTTTTACCGCTGGCGGTGAGCAGCTCATAAACCATTTCGTCATAGGGCTTGTTTTCCCGCAGACTGTCTTTGATCCAGCGCTCGTAAGAATAGCCGGCGGTTTGGCTGTTGCCCGCGCCGGAAATCTGAGTTTTCGCCCTCAGCAGATCGGCGAAGTAGTTGAAGCCGTGGCTGATGTAGCCCTCGGAATTCAAC